>NZ_JBHFKT010000002.1:0-254091 GCF_042879335.1 Photorhabdus sp. RM96S
GGGTCGAGTCGGATGGGAACGACTTTGGGAAGGTTGGTTTCGGCTGCAAACCCTGATAGACGGCTATTTGCTGGCTAAATCAGTTGATTTGGAGATCTGATCAAGAGACAGGTGCAGCCCCCGGGGGCTTCCCTGAACAAAACCGCGTGGTCATGCAAGGCCATATGCAAACCGAAGCCACAGTGCCTCAGAGCGTCGCAGGGGCGCCGCTTGCGGGCTCTCAGCCGCCCGCGCCCGCAGAACGGGCACCCGCCGCCCAAGCGAGTTGGGCGACGTTCGCCCGTTGCCGAAAAAGGCGCTACACTGACAATGGCACGGCGGGAAAAACCGGCCTTTGGAGGCGAAAAGCGCGTCAGGGGTTTTGAGTTCGGCGGTGAACGGACATTGGAAAAAACGGGGTGTAACTGACTGAGGGCATTAGGAAAATCGGCGTTCGGTAATCAACTTCGCAATGGAATGCGTTGTTGCGGATAATAATGCCCTTAGCATGGGGAGTCTGTTTGGTCCCGAAGGCGCTAAACATTTTGAAGGCGCAGGTTCACTGGCTCAAAAAATGGCTCAAGCTGGGGCAACATCCGAAGAAATCAACGCAGCCTTAACTCACTACCTCAAAGGACAAGTCCCTGAGGGTCAAGACCCAGCAAAAGGTCTGATTATTGCGTGGGGGAACTTCTTTGGTGTTCCGTTGGATGTCGTGTTATCAAATGAGCAGATGACGCCACAGAAAGCGGCGGAAATTGTTGCCAGAGGGATACCTACCAGTGAAGCGAAGCTGATACAGTTTGCGGCAGCAAAAGCGTTTTTGTCTTTAAGTAAGTATCAGTCGACAGAAGTCATTGAGGGGAAAGGAAGTTCTCTAGCTGATAAAAATATTGCTGGAAATAAGACGACAACTCATTCTGAAAAATTAGAGTGGAATTCATGGCAACATTATCAAAAAACTACTGTTGATGGACGACAATACGCCAAAATTGGTGATCGTCTTTACTCACAACATGCTGTGGATAGAATGCAACCTTCTGGTCTTGGTTCACCAGCAGGAACAACCGGACCTGGTAGAAATGTGACGCCCAACATTGTAGATCATGTAATTAAAACTGGTACTCCACAAAACAGTGTTGTTAATGGTGTTACCCGGACAACATATTGGAATGGTGATGTTGGTGTCGTGACTGAAAAAAATGGTAATGTAATTATTACGATCCTTCGTAGGAGTGTGAAATGAATGATTGGATCTACCCTGAAGTAATTGAGTGTCTGAAAGAAGCTTGTAGGAGCTTTCTTGAAGGAAAGATAACAATACAGGATATTCAGTCAGAGATTTATAAAGCAGAAAATCAAATAGTTGCACTTGAAGAAAAGTGGCTTCGCACAATTTTATTTGATGCAGAGAATGAGATAGAGCTATTGATCTATACAGTCGATGAAAAAAGGCTAGATGAATCAGTAACATCTATAATCAAAAATATTTTAACCAATATAGGATAATTTCAAGTAATTTCCTGCCTCTTGAACGGATATCTAGTTTAAGAGGCAAGATTTCTTCTGAGATTGTTTGAACGACTGTTTCACTTTATCACCTTCAACATCAAACCACGGGGATAGCATTCAGTCTAGTTAATAGCCATATCGGGATTTACCGGTTTAATACTCAGTCCTTTTAGCTATACCAGTACCTAATCCAGTGACAGCAAATAATGGGTTAGTTTATAAATCAAACAGTAAACACACTCTGGGAGGAAATGGAAATAGACGGGGTCTGACGCTCAGTGGAACTAAAACTCACGTTAAGGGATTGTGATTGAGAAAAGTTAAAGGATCCCGCAAGGATCCTTTGAAATGAGTTAAGGCTGCTCTCTCATTGCCATAATAAAATCAAGTATCTCAACGGCTGTTGGCATGTTAACCTTATATTGTGACTTCATCCATTTTTATTACTTTTTCTTTCTTGGCTACTCTTGTAATTCCTAAATTATCTGGAATAAGTATACCATCTTGAGTTACAAGTAATTCTGTTCCAACTCTTTTCGTTGCAGCAGAATAATTCAATGAGTATGTATAGCAATTACAATTATTATATAGCTCATTAATTTCTGGAGCATTATCATAAGTTAAAAGCCATGGATGATTTAGTCTGAAAATTACATCAGACACTTTTTTATGATCTTCAACATTATAAAAGTTAGTATAGAGCAATGAACCTTTGTCAAAGTAAGGGGGATCAATACAAAACATTGATTTTTTTGGCATGCTTGTGTCAATTTCATTCATAAAATCGATAGCATCTTTATTATATAAATGAATTCTATGCTTGTACTTTTCTATTCTTTTAATCCTATCTATTAACCCTTTTTTATTGAATCTACAATCTAAGGGGTACTTACTTTTCTGTTCTAATCCGCCGATGACTCCAGCTTTTAAAATGATTCCTGAACGATTGGTTCGGTTCAGAAAAAATGAAGAAAATCCCAACTCAAAATCATTGTAGTTATCTTTATTATTTTGTACCTCCCTCTGTTTGTGCCATTCTTCTATAGTAATCGACGTTACCATTATTTTATCAATGAACTGTTCAGTATTATTAAGTATACTATGCCAGAATGACCAAACTGATCGGTCAAGATCATTTAAGTGTATTTCATGTATATATTGTTTAAATAATAATGACAAAGCCAGACCGCCCCCTCCCGCGTAGGGTTCTGCATAGTGCCCCCCAGTAAGGTTGTTTGAGCAAATTATAGCCGAAATCATATCTTGGATTGCGGCTTTCCCTCCTGGATATCGTAGTGGTGACGGAGTTGCTGACATGGTCTTTCCCTGTGAAAATAGATTCATACCAATTTATTGTAGAACAGTTGATTACTTATGGCCAGAGCTACCGTTGAATATTTTATTCAACATAAACAATAAAATATGTGAAATGTTATCCCAGTGAACTTTCAACGCCGTTGGATCCGGGTAGAAACCAGCATGGGCATTTGCCCCTAGGGTTTTTGGAGATAATGGATTGGTAGTATCAGTCTTAACCCTTTTTAGGGCCTCCAGTGCTTTCTTTTCATTTTTAGTGAGACTACTTTTATCTTCTTCTATCTTATTTATTATTTTTTCCATAACGACATGTTCAGCCATCCCTTCAGGATAGTTTCCATAAATCTTTTCATATGTTAATGAATATATATTTTCCAGAAAAGTTCTGCATACAACCGAAGATGCCAAAGTGTATTCTGAGCATTCAAGTGCCCTAAGTTCATCAAATACCCTTTTTAATATAGGGTCAGGGATATTTACCTTAAAGTCAGAAGGTATAATGTATTTTCTGTTATTGGGGCTTTGGTTATTTTTTGCCTTTTTGTTTGTAGTGCTTTCCTTGCTAGAATTCTTGCTATTCTCCGTGCTAAAAAGGAAAGATGGTTCATAGTGTCCTTTGGGGGAAACACCTTCCGACCTTAGTTGTTTTGCATAATTTTCCCAGTCTTCTTTCTTTGATCTTGATGTGACATTACTTTCACTGTTAATTAAATCATTGATGAATCTTTCAAGAACTTTATCAAATTCATCTCTGGAGACATCAATCATCACATTGGGTTCTGAACGCCCTGTCTTAATTCCCATGGTTGACCTGAATATAGGATTACCTAAGAATCTCGATGCAGTTGTCAGAATACCATCTCGCTTTTGCTTCGAAATATACCCTTTAGCTTCAGCATAATCTAATAATTTTAACGCTAATGTATTATCAGATGAGCCGAAGTGTCTTGTTTTTTGAGTTGCATTCCAGGTAAGAAGCCCCGCACCATCTTGTTCTCCATTATGACGCAATTCAATCCATTTATTTGCATCCTCTCTATTTGGAAACAAAACGCATTCAACTGTGTCAGGAATGATATCGCTATCATCAGATAGTTTTCTGAAATAAGACCTCTCATTTTCTGGACATAAATCAGGATCATTAAGCAGGGTTAATGCACAAACCCTCCGATTTCCCTCAAGGGCAATAAAGTGTCCATTTTCGTTCTCCATCACTGCTAGTGATTCCAACGGGCTTGTTCCGTTCTCAGCTATACTTTTAGCTAATGACTTCACTTTTTCATTTTGAATCAAATAGTTAATTATTTCCATTCGATTATTAATGGGGTCATGCCGAGGATTTTTGCTGTCTAAATATAAATCTAAAACATTAACTGAAATACGCTTCATGTAACCCTCCATAGTAAAAAAATTATTATTTACTCTCTAATATTTTATACACTGTAGAACGTGCAACATTCATCTTTCGCGAAATTTCTGTAACGCCAATACCCTGACTACGTAAGATTTGCACTTGTTCCCTGTTGACCGTTCTTTTCCGCCCAAATTTGATACCTTTTACTTTGGCTTCAAGACGGCCTTCATTTGTTCTTTCAAGTATACGTTGTCGTTCAGCCTGAGCTACAGCAGACAAAATAGTAACGACCATTTTGCCCATATCGCCTTCAGTTCCAATACCATCGTCAAGAAACTTAATAGCTACCCCCATCTCATCGAATTCCTTGATCAGATGAATCATATCAGCGGTATCACGACCAAGCCTATCCAGTTTTTTAACCAAAATGGTATCGCCTTCCTCCACCTTCATACGCAAGAGTTCGAGACCCTTTCTGTAGGTATGACTGCCGGATGCCTTGTCACTAAATATTCGGTTCGATTTTACCCCGGCTTCTTTAAGCGCCTTGATCTGAATGTCGAGAGACTGCTGGCTGGTTGAGACCCGCGCATAACCAAAAAGTCGCATAAGAATGTCTCCAATATCGAAAACCAGACAATTACTGTCCAGTATGCCAAAATAACGATTTAATGGACAGCTAAAATGGACTCTTTTATGATGTCTGATAATTTATAACATTTCGGACGGTTGCGAAATTGTAAAAAATACTAGTCCGGCAGGGAGGCTGATATGCCCGTCGATTTTCTGCCCATTGAGCAGGCTGAGAGCTATGGCAGGTTCACCGGTGAACCGGATGAACTTCAACTGGCACGGTATTTTCACCTCGATGAAGCGGATAAAGAATTTATCGGAAAAAGCCGGGGCGATCACAATCGCCTGGGTATTGCCCTGCAAATCGGGTGTGTTCGTTTTCTGGGCACCTTTCTCACTGATATGAATCATATTCCTTCCGGCGTCCGGCATTTTACCGCCAGACAGCTCGGGATTCACGATATCACCGTACTGGCAGAATACGGTCAGAGGGAAAATACTCGTCGTGAGCATGCGGCGCTGATACGCCAGCACTATCAGTATCGTGAATTCACCTGGCCCTGGACTTTTCGCCTTGCCCGCCTTTTATATACCCGGAGCTGGATAAGCAACGAACGTCCCTGTCTGCTTTTCGATCTGGCGACTGGGTGGCTGATACAGCATCGCATTATTCTACCCGGAGTCACCACGCTGACCCGGCTGATTTCAGAGGTAAGGGAAAAGGCGACGCTGCGCCTGTGGGACAAACTGGCACGGATTCCGTCTGCCGGACAGCGTTCACAACTGGAGATGCTGCTGGGGCCAGTTGATGGCAGTCGCCTGTCTCTTCTCGAATCCCTGAAAAAAGGGCCGGTGACCATCAGTGGTCCTGCGTTTAATGAGGCGGTTGAACGCTGGAAAACGCTGACAGATTTTGGTCTGCATGCTGACAACTTAAGTACGCTCCCGGCTGTGCGCCTCAAAAATCTTGCACGTTATGCTGGCATGACTTCGGTGTTCAATATCGCCAGAATGCCGCCGCAGAAAAGGATGGCGGTTCTGGTTGCCTTTGTTCTGACATGGGAAACACTGGCGCTGGATGATGCACTGGACGTTCTGGATGCCATGCTGGCCATTATCATTCGTGACGCCCGTAAAATCGGGCAGAAAAAGCGGCTCCGGTCACTGAAGGATCTGGATAAATCAGCACTGGCGCTCGCCAGTGCCTGCTCATATATTCTGAAAGAAGATACACCGGATGAATCACTCCGCACTGAGGTTTTCAGCCACATCCCCAGACAGAAGCTGGCCGATACCATCGCGCTTGTGCGTGAGATAGCTAGGCCATTAGACGATAACTTTTATGATGAAATGGTGGAGCAGTACGGGCGTGTTCGTCGTTTCCTGCCCCATCTGCTGAATACCGTTAAATTTTCAGCCGCTCCTGCCGGGATTACCACTCTGGATGCCTGTGACTACCTCAGCCGTGAATTCAGCTCACGGCGGCAATTTTTTGACGACGCACCGGCAGGGATCATCAGCCGATCATGGAAAAGGCTTGTTATTAATAAGGAAAAACATATCACCCGCAGGGGGTACACACTCTGCTTTCTCAGTAAACTTCAGGACAGCCTGAGACGGCGGGATGTTTACGTCGCAGGCAGTAACCGGTGGGGGGATCCCCGTGCAAAGTTACTACAGGGAGCGGACTGGCAGGCAAACCGGATTAAGGTCTATCGTTCACTGGGTCACCCGACAAACCCGCAAGAAGCGATTAAATCGCTGGGTCATCAGTTGGATACCAGCTACAGGCAGGTTGCTGCACGACTCGATGAAAATGATGCGGTTCAGCTTGATGTTTCTGGTCCGAAGCCAAAACTGACAATTTCTCCCCTTGCCAGCCTTGATGAGCCGGATAGTCTGAAACGACTGAGTAAAATGGTCAGCGATCTGCTCCCTCCTGTGGATTTGACGGAATTACTGCTCGAAATTAACGCCCATACCGGATTCGCTGATGAGTTTTTCCATGCCAGCGAAGCCAGCGCCAGAGTTGATGACCTGCCAGTCAGCATCAGCGCCGTACTGATGGCTGAAGCCTGCAATATCGGTCTGGAACCGCTGATCAGATCGAATGTTCCTGCACTGACCCGGCATAGGCTGAACTGGACAAAGGCAAACTATCTGCGCGCTGAAACCATCACCAGCGCGAATGCCAGGCTGGTTGATTTTCAGGCAACACTGCCGCTGGCGCAGATGTGGGGCGGAGGAGAGGTTGCCTCTGCAGATGGTATGCGTTTTGTTACGCCAGTCAGAACAATCAATGCTGGACCGAACCGTAAATACTTTGGCCGTAACAGAGGGATCACCTGGTATAACTTTGTGTCCGATCAGTATTCGGGCTTTCATGGCATCGTTATACCGGGGACGCTGAGAGATTCCATCTTTGTGCTGGAAGGACTTCTGGAACAGGATACCGGGCTGAATCCCACCGAAATTATGACGGATACGGCGGGTGCCAGCGACCTTGTTTTTGGTCTTTTCTGGCTGCTTGGGTATCAGTTTTCCCCGCGTCTGGCAGATGCCGGAGCCTCGGTGTTCTGGAGAATGGACAGGAATGCCGATTACGGTGTGCTCAATGATATTGCCAGAGGGCAGTCGGAGCCCCGAAAAATAGAGCTTCAGTGGGACGAAATGATCCGGACCGCAGGCTCTCTGAAACTGGGCAAAGTACAGGCATCAGTGCTGGTCCGTTCACTATTGAAAAGTGAGCGCCCGTCCGGGCTTGCTCAGGCAATAATTGAAGTAGGGCGAATTAACAAGACGCTGTATCTGCTTAATTATATTGATGATGAGGATTACCGCCGTCGTATTCTGACTCAACTGAACCGGGGAGAAAGCCGTCATGCAGTTGCCAGGGCAATCTGTCACGGTCAGAAAGGTGAAATAAGAAAGCGCTACAGCGACGGTCAGGAAGATCAACTTGGTGCGCTGGGGCTGGTAACTAATGCAGTAGTTTTATGGAACACCATTTATATGCAGGCCGCACTGGATCATCTTCGGGCACAGGGCGAAACACTGAATGATGACGATATAGCACGCCTTTCCCCTCTCTGCTACGGTCATGTAAATATGCTCGGCCATTATTCCTTTACGCTGGCAGAACAGGTAACACAAGGCCATCTGAGACCATTAAAAGAGGCGTCAGAGGCGGAAGATATTGCTTAACGTGAGTTTTAGTTCCACTGAGCGTCAGACCCCTATTATCAGCCCCTCGGCAAAATAAAAAAATCACTATCCACTCTTTCTCTGTTAATATACCATCAGGCGGTCTAAATTCAGCTGATATATATTTATTATTTTTAATATAATTATCCACTTTAAAATGGTATATTTCTCTAACATGGGAAATTATACCGACAAATTTATTATTTTCATCCATAAATGGAAATTTACTACAATAATAATATTTTAATTGTTGATTTTTCCCTGCTGGAGAAATGCCTATTGCTGATATCCGTTTCATGCATTGTAAGATTTTACGGTCATGTTCTTCAAAAAGATGAGCAAGATGATTAACCGATGTAGGTAACTCCCCATCTGTATAACCAATGATATCAAAATTTCTAGGCAATTTATTAACTTTAAAAAAGTTACTGTTGGCGTAAATAAAACGTAATTTTCTATCTTTTACAAACCATATTTCAGGACTTATATTCCACATATTTGTTAGCTGAGGGGTAATTAAAGGTAAATTTTCACATATTGATTGATTCATATAAAACCTTAAAAAATTATTATAAATAACTTTTCAAAATAATAGATCGCTTAGAGGAAACTCAGTCCAATTTTTGCGATCTGATCAATTGCAAAACTAAACAGACTGAGTTATGCCTATCATAGCACTGATACACCGCAATGAACGACACCAGATGAAAAAAATTAGTTATTTTTGGAAATACTATAAATCCATTAACGAAAGTCTTTAAAGAAACTCTCCAAATATGGGATTTAGACTTCCACATCTGATACTATCGTTTTAGCGTACATTTTTTCAGTTCTGAAATGTACTAGTCTTAAAAATTGATTCATTAGTGGATATAAATCATCGTCTTTAGAGATTAAAGATGCTAGAATGTAGCACGCTCGCCCAATGTCCCTTGCTTCAATAATAAGATCCAGGAGATCTGTTTTAATTGTGTTATCATACATATCCATAATGAAAATCCACGTTACGGGTTGTTGTGGTAGATAGGGGCCTTTTGTATATCTACAACCTACTTAAGTTATAGATTCATTATGAATCGTTAGTTTTTTAATTGATTGGCATAAATTTTTGCTAAAACAGCGGATAATCTAAGCCCATCAATTAGCTTATTATCATTCGAATGATTTTCATATATTTTTATTTCTTCAAGTATATTTAATGCAAAATTATTAACGGCGTCAGATTGTATTTGATTATATATAAAACTTGCATCAATGTCGCTTAGAATATAATCATTTTTATTTACTTTTTTTGTTTTCTGAATGACAATTCCCCAGCATATATTTTCAACTCCACTATCCCAACAATCGTCTCTGGAGCAAGTTCTATATAAATCTATTTCTTTATTCGTTACTAAAATTGCTTCTTCACTAAATTTATATCTATTAAATCCAATCTCTGGATTGTATGAAAAATACCCAACTCCGGTGGCAAGACTTAATACAATTATTTTTTTCAAATTATGATCGTTTCTGTCAGTCATTTAAATTACCTATTTGTTTATTAAAAACATATACAAGTATGGGAATGAAAGATTATTTTCTAGATCGGACAGAGGATAAATTTGAATTGGTACATGATTGAAAACTCCATTCAAGTGGTTTTTTTACCACCTTGAGTTCTCACTCTCAAAGGTGGTAACCCAGACGGGAGTGAGAAACCGGCCTGAATGACACCGGCCAACCTATTCGGTTGCCCCGCCTGAGTCACCATAATCGATGCTCTCAGGCTGTGCGCAAAAAAAACACGCATTGGCGTGTTTGCGCCATTCAGGGTAGTTCGGATTCTCACGTCCGGTTACAGATTTTGCTGCAACGGAGGTACCTTACATTGAACGATGATTATCGTCAATAAAAAATTTAATTTCGAGAATGAGTAGTTATTTTTGCTCTTGCCTTAGATATTTTATATATACCCGCTTAACTTGAAGATGCAGGATTCAGAACCTGGAAGTTGTCATTAATACGGCACGACAGGCTCCCGGCAAGTTCCGGTAATATTTCCGTAAAAAAAGCGATGTATTGCCTGCCTGAACAAGGCCGCCGAAGCGAAATAATGGTTATTCCTGACCTGTTCATTCATCACCTTCTACAGCCTTTCTGTCGGGTTCAGATTCGGGCTGTACGGCGGTAAATAATGAAGGTCGATATTCATCACATAATCCCAGTCTTTTACCAGCCCACGCCGGTGGTAACCGGCTCCGTCAAGGATAATATGAACCTTCTGACTGACCGGACAGGTCTCACGGATGGCAATAAAGAACTCGGCGATGTGATAACTGTCGATACGGTCATACTCACGTACTACCGTTTTGCTGATATCGGCCAGATTCAGGGCACCCATAAGGTTCAGACGGGTACGACAAGACGGATAATAGCCTGTGTGGTGGGCAGAAGATTCGCGGTCAGATAGCGATAAGTTCCTGAGTCTGTATTTCGCTGAGATGGCTCTGAGAGCCGCCATTGTCGGGCTTGAGTTTGCGGTGATTAAGGTAATCACTGATATGACGATTAATGGTCGTTTCATGAAGACGCAGAGCCTGAACGATCATCGCTAAACTCCAGCCCTCAGCTGCTTTGATGCAATCACACGCTCTCTCAATCACGGCAAGCGTGATAGAGGTGTTCAAGTTCGGCTTTTTGTTCATCGGTAATGAATATTTTTATGACTGATACCATGAACCTCATTTGGGGGAAAATCAAGCAGTTTCAATGAGCACGGTATATCTAATTCTGAAAATATATTTCATAACGCATAACGGCAGTTTATAAGAAGGTGATTTATGAGTCTGATATTAAATAAAACGAATTAGAGATATTGCTGCATTTTCACATTGCTCATATCCGATTATTGAATATGAGGCAATATGCACGGTGTATTTTGAAGAAATGTATCCGCCCGATGCGCAAGCGCAAGATATTTGTCACAGTTGCATAACTGCTGACGATTAATAGTACTAATTGCCAGTGAGATTAATGTTATTGAATAACTATAATAGTTTCTTCTACCAGTAGTCAGGCTTGATTGCTGGTTTCTTATGAGTAGGCACTTTTGTCGGAAACTGATGATCTCTCAGCTCGCTAATAGTCACATAGCGCCTTATCCAGTTAGCATAGTTTTGAAGAGAACCAGGAACACCTCGTTCAATGCCCTCCCTGTGTGGCAAAACGATTCCAATCGTTAGCTCAGGAAAATCTTCTTTAATTGCGCGTAATGCGGGGGTCATATCCGTATCAGCCGAAACCAATACAATCTGCGTGATACGTTCTTCTTCGGGAAGAAAAGTTTGCTTTACAGCCAAGCGGTACATACTTATTGCTAAATGAACGTCAGTTTCTTTTTCTTCAAGATCCCATATATCGACTTTATCCTGCCTAGACGCAGGAATATCTTTACTTATGTAACGAGGAGCTAATCCGTGCTCAAGCCTGTGACGTCCAAAAAAAACATTTACGCCTTTTGCCTTAAGCGCCCTAATATAAGTATCCTGAGCTTGTTTGGAAAAGATCCCGTGTGTAGCTAGATCAGGTTTAACAGGGGCAGTGAAATAGTTTACAGCCACTGGCTTACTCTGGGGATTTTGTATATGTACAATACAAGAAAGCAGCCCAGGAAGATCGAGCCACTTGTACTCCGTTCCAGCCAACAAGCCGTAATATAAATTGTAACCATCGACAAAAAACGTTGTACGCACGAAACTTTTCCCTAGATACGAAAAAACCGGCCGTGCGCCGGTTTTTTCACCCCAACAGCCATTGAACTTAATCTATGCGTACAGGGTTGAGTTATGCTTATATAATACTACATTTAACATAATCGTCAATATGTATTTTAACGTGCCGCTATGCCGTCTAAGAAAATCCAACGTTCATCCAAATCTAGCCAAGCATCAGGGATTATTCTCCCATTACGCCTAAACTCTGGTTCAACCCACAAAATATAATCCTCACCAGACTTCCGGATATATAACGTATGGGTAAATTCCATTCCATATAACTCAGATACAATGTTAGCCTTGATTAAATTCCAAGCCATTATTCGTTGCGCTCGAAGACTGTCACAAGAACACGCTTCTTGTTATCGTCGTTGATTACCATCAGGTATTTAAACTTGGAATCGCGGTGGCCCCAGACTTCCACGTTATCGACGCGACCATACTTTCTGGCTTTATGGCGAGCCACCCTCTCATCAAAGGGCTGGACCTGTAGCTCTGGGTGCTGGAGGCGGCCAACGAGTGAAGCCCACGGCTTTTTGGGGTCTCCAGACGTTATCCTAGCCTGATACTGATCGATAGCATGTTGCGTCACCAAAACGGGGCCTATGGCCGGTGTCGAGATTTCGTCATGGGTCTGGGTATAAGCCTGCTTGTCCACATCGAGGAGCTCAACATTGCCCTCCTTTGGCTCATCCATGAACTCGATGCTCTGCGAAACCTCAATGGCAGCCCCTTTCAAACGACCGGTCAAGCAAGCCGCAAATTTGAAAGCAAATTTCTTGCTGGATTTGCCTAGCGCCAGCTTTTTGATTGCCCCCTTAGATACCACCAGCTTGTAACCAGAACCAGCACCAAGTTCGCGGCAAAACACTTGCTTATCCAGTGCCAGATAGCGAATGGCTACGAGCTCAGCCAAGAGATCGGCCTCTTCATGGTCAAAATCAATACGGACATCGAGGATGCCTTTTCGTTTTGTGCCAACGCGCCAAAACACAAGAGCTGAGTTGTTTGAGGTTTTTTTCGAGACGGTAGTCAGTGTCATCATGATAAATATCTCCATTGCCGGGATAGTGGTCGGCATCGCCGCCAGCACCCCTATTTGTTAGGGTTCATTTAGATGCTATCACGGGATTTCAAAATGCAACCCCTGGTGACAGTCTATTTGTCATCCTATGAGCGGTTATAGGCCCGAGCCAAGCGTTTCTCTATCACTTCTGAAAGGCTGCAATCATCAACCTCTGATAACCGCTTCAAGATGCTGTGAGCTTTATCGCTGATGGTAATGCTCTTCCCTGCCCCCGCACCCCGTCTACGGCTCTGCCGGATAGACGTCGCCAGCTTGGTCTTCTGGTCGCTGGTAAGGTACTTACCTACCCACAAGGAAATAGACTGCCCATCCTTGCTGAGTTCGTTTAACTTCTCAATGGCCTCCGCCTTGAGTTCACGAGGAGTATCAAACCAGAACTTTGGGCGGGAAACAGAACGAAGAAGGTAGACGCTGGCTACGGTCGCGTCCTCATCAGATATTTTCATGGTGTCACCATTATCGTTACATGTCACGTTCAGCAAGTGTGACATGTAACGCATATAAACGCTAGGCATAAAAAAAGCCAGCTATTGCTGGCCCTTTGGTTCATGTTCGCGGTTATTACTTAGGCGTTTTGATGCTTTTTTTCTTTCTGTCTCTCATGGTAGAGATACAGACTGCCGCCGGTGACGACAGTGAAAAATATGAGCAATCCCAACATACCTAATGTGAAAGCGTCCATTTGCCCCCCTTAGGAATTGCTGACCTTGGTTAAGATTATACCATAGATCCACAGGATAACCCCAATGACCAACACCAAACCGGCTTCTTTGACGGTAATGGTGTCCCCAGATACAGCCAATCCCACAATACCGACACCGATGGCTGTTACAGCGACCTTACGCAGGTCTTCACCGATAGCTCCCAGGGTCTTCTTGTCAGGAGAGAAAAGACGCACAAACCACGCCTTAATACGCAAAAACTTTTTCATGATTACCTCCATAGTTGAGAGGAGGCGAATCATGCCCGAGAGGGCATGAACACCCCCTCAGGGTTAAAGTTTTAAGCAGACAAAGCTGTTGGCTTCGCCTTGTTCATCTTCATTGAGTTAATGATCTTGTCGCTTCATCAGCAAACGGGCCAGTAACTTGGATAGGCTCCCTTCTTGCGAAGGAGGCTGTCACCATCATTCTCTGGCCGTGCATCAGATGACGATACCGAGATCGCATAAGCTCAACGTAGGCCGCAGAGTCCCCCTCCCACCCCTCAGGGGGAGAGAAGGGGCATACCGCGTCGTTACCAGGCGTTGTATCTACCTTCGAGACATCAATGACGGCCATACTCAGCTCTCCTTCTCGCAATGAAATCGCGCAGGTAGCGAGCATTCGGGAAACCGAGGCTTCCCTGACTCATCAGGACATCGTTCCAGTCAATCCCTTTCGCTCTGGGCGGGATAGGGAGTTTAGGCAGCAGGACGTACACACGAATGCCGCGCTTCTCCAGCTTGGCTTTCAGCACGTTCGCTGACTTCTCACCAGTCACAGACTTATCTTTGTCAGCCCAGATCAGTACGGTGTGAACACCTTCTGGAACCTCGAAGGACTCCATCAGGGTCGCATTGACCGTAGACCAAACCGGGATTTGAGTAACCCGATAAGCGGACAGAGCTGTTTCCAGCCCTTCTGCAACACCCAAGATACCCTCTGTCGGTTCACCGAGACGGATGGCCGCGCCATTGACATCCAAACCGTCCGGAATGGGCATCATCTTCTTGGCGTTGCCGACCTTGGCTTTCTTACCGTTTTGGGTTAGATAGGTGCGGTGGAGCGTTACCAGGTTGCCTTCCACATCTCGGATAGCGCAGACGATAGCCGGGAATTTCCCAACTTCATTGCCATCTTCGTCGTAGTAAGCCATAGCCGGATTGAACCGCAGGCAGTCTGTTTTTTCTACTTCATCCACCTTGAACAGAAGCTCGCGGTTTTTGAAGTACAGACGCATTGGCTCAGTCACATGACTGGAGAACAGCACACACTCGTTCCATACCTTCTCGATTTTCTCACGGAGACGAGCACTGTAAACGCGTTCGCGCTGCATTCTCTTCTCCATTTCCTCTTGAAGTTCAAGCAGCCAAGGCTTGGATTGTTCACGAAACATCGGAACAACTTTCGGCTTGTTTTCGCTGCTTTGCTCTTCCGGCTGTGTGACCGCAGCTTGAGCTTGCGGTACCGGTGCCTCTACCGAGCGGTTGACCACAGGGGCCGACGCGACATGGTGAATCACCGGCTCAACACCACCGTTAGAACGTGCGCGGAACTGCGTTACCGTAGCGCCACGACGTTCCACCAGCCAAGTGTTGCGATGCGTTTGAATAGGTTGCTCTCTCACAACATTCCCCAGCTCGTCTTTAACTTCAACGACGACAGTTACAGGCTCGCGCCCGAGGTTTGTCATGACGATCTCATCCCCATATTTGGCTTCGCTTTCACCAATGGCTCTTTCAAGATCCACGCCCCAAATGGTGCGTTCCAAGCCGCTCTTGTCACGGATGAAAGCAAAGTAGCTGAGCTCATTGTCTTCGTTATGCTCGTAGGGAGCTTTACCGTGGGCAATCAGAGTACCGGCAATGGTTTTTTTGCGATTCTTGGAATCGAGAACCTTGTTATTCACCTTCATAGGCTCTTGCTGAACAGGCGCTTTGGCCTGGGCAGGAGCTCGTGTAGGTGCAGCGGATTGTTGATACTGGGGTTGCTCTTTCTCAACTCCCAGATAATCACCAACCTCGCTCAGGCACTGCTTAAAATCCCAATTATTGAGCCACATCAGCAGCTCAAAACCGTCATGATTAGCACCGCATGTATTGCATACGCCGCCACCAGTCAGGTGGGCATCTTTGAACAGTCGGAAGCCATCTTTCCCGCCGTGGATAGGGCAAGAAACATGACGACCAGGTTTACGGAGAGCTGGTTCAAGATGGGGCGCTAGGGCCGCCAGGATGAATAGCCAGTTTCCGTTAGCCGCTTCACGAACGGTGTCAGCTTTGTAGTAAGACATAGGTTTTCTCCTTAGCGTGAACCCCAGCATCGAGGCTTCCTTAAACCCCCGTCGCCAGGGTTTTAAGGAAACCCCGACACCGGGAGAATGTGCCAAGGAGGCTCCCCAGCCGGGGAGAACTCCCCGGCGAGGGGTTTAAAAAGGTCGCCCCCGAATCGGAGGCGAATTTTGTGAATATCACAAGCACAAATGGGTGCCCTCTTCCGAGGCCATCATGATTGTGACATCTGCGGTTACAGGATCTGACTTAATCACAACCTCAGTGGGTTTGAAAAAGCCATCTACAGTGGGCATGGGGTAATAAAGACGAATCTTTCCCCAGTTCTTGTTGTCGGTAAAAGCGACCTTTGTTTGAGCAACACAAAGCTGCAAAAACATGAGAAGGAAGTCTTCTACTGAGTGTTTACCATCTGCACCAAATACACCATCGACAATTGCCGGGGTCACTGCCACATTCGTGAGGAAACCAGCTTGCTTACCGATGGAAGATTGGTCCACCAGCAGTCCATCATTGATGGCTTGTTGACGGATTTGGGCGATGTCCAATTTAGCTACTTGGTTCATAAGGTGTACTCCAAAGTTAATGGGTACACCAACCCCGTGCGGGGAAGTGTACCCGCATGGGTTATTGAAAGGTCACGGCCAAAGCCGAGCTTTAAGGTTCCTAGTTTTACGCTGGCAAAATTCGCCAAAGAACGGTCGGAGGAAACGAGTCAGCGACACGCTTCACATTCGCGTAAAGAGTGTCATTAAAGACACGCTCCAAGCGACGACCACCTTGACGGTAAACCAACTTAAAATTTTGGAATTTGCTATTCATGGATACCTCCAGAAATAACGGGAGGTATCTCCAGCAGGAGATAAACTCCCGCAGGGATTAGTAAATTAACGTTAATTTGCTGTTTGTTTTTGGCGACCAGCTATCGCACGTTTTCGCTCTCCGAAGAGAACAAAATCTGCTTACTGATGGCTTTACCATGAGTAAGAAGACTTGGAAAGTAAAGCAGGGGTTTCCCCCTGCCTTGGTTATGCCGCTTTGAGGTGGCGAGAGAAAAAGTCCCTGGTTTGCTGGATAGCTCCCCGGAGAAGTTCTCGTCTGTAACCAGCGTAGCTCTTGTCATCATTGGCAACGGTCAAACCGTGCAGACTATCTTCACCCAGAACAATCTCGTTTTCACGAGAGAGCACCTCAACTCGTAGGCCAAGCACTCGCTCTTTCCCTTCCAGAATGGAGCAAATTGTTTGGTCTCGTACTTCGTCATCCCAGTGGCCTATATCGAAATCCCGCTCAGGGAGTTCAGTCACACGCACCAGGTAGTTTTCAGTGGTCCGTTCCCAAACCACCTCTTCTTCGCATGGAGATGCCTCTATCAGCGAGTATCCGTCGGATTCGAGCTTCTTGGAAATGCTTTTCACATCATCCGCCAGCTCCAACACGAAACGATCCCAGATGTCTTGCCAACGCTCGATCATATTCTGGTTAATCCCTTCAATGCCGGTGCCCAGCATGGTGTCATCATCAGGGAAGATCCCTGTGAAGTCCACGTTGTCGTCGATGTTCATGCAGTTCCAGTGGCTGTAGTGATGCCCATAACTGTTCCGGGTAATGGACAAGTCACAGGAGCCATACTCTCGGAGGACAGAAAGCATATTCTCAATGTCTTTCTGTGCCATCAGGTTCTTCACGCGACTGACAGCATCTACTTGGCAGAGCTCAGTGCTGAATAGGCGCTTCATGAGTGCTTTGACGTCATCAACGCCCAAGCCTCCATAGAATGCCATTCCATCACCCTGGCAGTACCCGAGACTGTACTCAATCGTCAGATCATCCGGGTATCCGCATTTAACCAGTTCGTTTTGAAAATGCTGTTTAATCATTGGTATCTCCTTAGTTTCAGAGGGAGACACCACCCCCTCAGGGACTGATGTCCCCCGTGGGGTTTGTATTTACGAAACGTCGTCAAGAGGCTCGTCTAAGTTATTGATGCTAGATTCACAGGCAGGGCAATAAATAGCACCAATGTACTCTGGCGTATTCGGCGCCGCGCTTTCGTTTTCCAGAAGTGCTTCATGATAAAAGCAAACTGGGCACTTGATCGTCTTAGACATCTATTTCTCCTTAAACAGCTCATCTTTGATGGCAGAAAAATCGACTGGAGACTGCTCTCCGTAGGTCTCATTTACGCCACCAGCATCATCAACACTGACAAAGACAGTACGGAGTAATCCGTTAGGCTTTGTAGGGTAAACGATACTGACATGCTGACCTTTGTACTGTTCAGACAAAGCGCTTTGAAGCTCATCAACCGAACTGAATTTCTGGTCGCGGCCAAAGTCCTTGATCTTGATGTCGCCAGGTTGTGGATTAGTCATCGTTACCCCCTGCCAGCAGTTTATCTACTGAATGGCCCAGTCCGTCACCAAACCATTTGTCCAGAGCGTCGATTTATGGGAAGTCCGATTTTACCTGAGCAACAACACGTTCCATTTTGCTGAGAGCATCCTGGAACTCAATGCCATTACCTGCGGCCACCTCAAGTTTGCACTTGATGTAAGCGGAGTAGGTATCACAGGCCTTAACCAGTGATTGTTCATAGCCACCGGGAGCAAAGGCTATGGCGACTGCATCCTGGAGTTCTTCGGGAAGAGTCTGGATGAGTTTGTCCTCTGAGGCCTTTTCCAGTCGTTCAAACTCACGCTGCAAAACAGCATTTGCTTTCTTGACTGGCGTTACGACATCCGAACAGAGAACCTCGGCTGCATCATGCAAAGAAGCATGAGCAAGCATGATTGCCAGATCCACAGACTTCCCTTGCTGAATAGCGATATTGCCAGCCAGGTAGGAAAGTAAGGTAACAACAGCGCTGTGTTCCAACACAGACTCCGGTTGAACAGAGTGCATCAGTGACCAGCGTTTGATCAGGCGTTGGCGCAAGGCCAGAGCTAAAAAGCCGAAATTTGAATTAGACATAGTGCCTCCAAAATTGGTTGGAGGTACACCAAAGCCGACCGGGCCTTGGTGTACCCGGTTGAGTTACTTAGTTATCTCGGGTCAAGCTGCTTAGCTATAGCGAGTAAAAACGGATGGAATGGATGATCTTGCGGGACACCACCAACAAGCTCACGGGCTAAACCGACAGAGTTGGTAGCAAACACCTCTTTGACGGCCAAAATGATTTCATTGTTGATTTCACCTTGGGTCTTTCGTTGTTTTTCTACCAGCCGACTTAACTTTTCTAGGCTCATGCTTCTCTCCTTTGGTTATGGGAGAGAACCCAGGAGGGGTTGCCTCCCGAGGGGTTAGGTTATTGCTGTTTTGGGCCAGCTACCGTTATAGCCAGCAAGCGCTGACAATGAGGAAAGAGTATGACAGCCACCTAAAAGGGTAAAACGCTGTAATTGCCCTTTTGGGGTGCAAAAGAAAAAGCCCTCCCGAAGGAGGGCTTTTTTATGCGGCCAAGGACAAGCCTTGCTGTCCTCTTTGCAACTCTGTGTCGTCGCGGCGATGTAAGCGTTGAACAGCTTTGATCATCGTTCTGACATGTCGCTCCAAAGAGGCTGGATGACGTTTTGACAGTAGGTTGATCCAGTCGAGGTAGATAGCCAGAGCGGAACCTTCGGTTAGGGCTGCCTGTATCTCCTCATACTGCCCAACGGCATCCCGGACCACATCTGGCACCCAAGGTGCGTCAGTGTTATCTAGGAGCTCGCAGAGAGCCGTATAGGCTTTTCTTTTGGTTGCGGCCATGTAACGACGGATTTCACCAGATCTTTGTACTTGGCATCGCTAAGCACTTTGACATCCTTGCGTTGTTGGATTCCTTCCATCGTCTGTAGCCCTGTAAGGCCCATCTGGTGGTAGGTTTGACCTCTTTGCATCATGCGGTGATACAAAGCGCCTTTTCCTTTCGCAAGCTGGATGGCTCCGAACCGAAGGTAGAACTGCGCTGCACTGCCGGGCGTATAATGTCCCTTTAGCACAGACTCCCTTAGTCGCGGGTATTCGTTCCAGATGATGAACGCAGCAGAGTCGGGATCGACCTTCACCTCATCATCTTCTGCGAAACAAACCACCCTTCTCTTTCCGTCTGCGGTATTGATCACTTTCGCTGCCAACGAGTCATCCCCGCCGTCAAAGTAAGCCATTTCCGCTAACGGGTCGGCCAAGCCATCAGAAAGCGAACCATCACCCCAGCGTCCAACCTTCAACCACAATGGCTTCGGAATTGGTGACTGAGGAACGGTTTCACACTGCGGCTCGTCTTCCAGCAAATCCAGATCACCCATCGACCAAACCCTGTGGTAAATCTCCAGGGCATGGAAAGGCTTATCATTGAAATGATGGAAGGCCCACATGAAGTCGATATGGACTAAAGCCTCTTCCGATATGATCCGGAATTGTGGCTCTGCCATTCGACGGTTCCAGTCGTTATCCTCTGCTTGCCCAGTAGCCAGCTTGTAAGCCAGCTCATCAGCTCTCTTTTGCTCCATGTAGTCCATACTGCAACAGACATGAAGCAATCGCTCAAGGAAAACAGGACTGTAAACGTCCGGCTGTATTTTGATGTATCCACCCTCGTAAATCGTTCGACCTACGGGATGGCGGTCTTCCCATGCGTACCGGCGTTTAGCCAAATAGCGCTGGATGCGGTTCAGTCCGGACATGTAGCCATGCCTTTCAGGGTCAGTGGCAAGCAATGTTTCCATTGACTTATCCAACCCAACAGCCTGGCAAGCCCAGCAACCGAAGCGAGCGCCACAGGCGTCACTGGCCTTCTTCTCTGTTGCCGACCACACGCACTCTCCTGTTGCCGCCTTGTAGAGCTCTGCCGTAGTGACATTGCTCTCCAAGTAACTTGGCAGAGGATATGCTGCACCCATACCAGCGGATAGCAAGAACTCCCAGACATCACTCGCCAACCAGTTTTTCACTACATACAGCTCACCACCATCCTTCGTCTTAATGACGCGATCAGAGCTTCCTCGCTGTTTTGCAATGTTGGCTGCACGAATAGTGCTTTCAGCATCACGACTACCCAGCAAAAGGCACACTTTCTGCCGAACCTCCTTGGGAAGCTCTCGTATATAAACTGCCTTCGCTCTTTTGGCAGAAGTGATTTTGAGTTCCTGGCTACACTGACGCGCTGAACTATTGGAAAAAGTTGGAAGTCCTCGCCCCGTAAGGATTCGGCCCGTCCAACTCTGAGTGATCCCCGGCTTTGCCAGAACGATGGTCAGAGGAAGGTTTTCCTTCGCAATGAAACGCTCCAGCTCGGCCAGTTTCTGATCCGCCAGCCACCTTACTTCTGGGCTTTCGATCAGTGTGTCAGTGTGCAAGATGAAGTGGTGTTGGCTGATGGTCGCCCCACTCCTAACTGCCCGGATCAGGGCCATCAGGAACAGATGCAAGACCGTTTCAGAATCTTTACCACTGGAATAGCCGATCATCATGGTCCACCCATCAATCAAGGCCGTGTGAATGGCTTCAACCGATGACGTGATCAACGATGACAAACTGGTTCCCCTACTGGCATCAACGAAGTTCAAATCCTCGTTATCTGTCAGTTCTGACCAAACAGAATCCCACTTATCCCCGCGCAATAGCATCGGGAGTGGTTGTTCTGATGGATCAAAGTTTAATGCTTGTTGCATAGGGCCTCCTGAATTAGCAGGGTGCCCATCCCTTCCGGGAAAGCACCCCGGTAGGGTTAAAATTGAATCTGGCTATCAGACTTTACTAGCTGGTACTCGACATCTGGTTGTCTTCGTATTGCTGCATGGCCTGTTTCACCAGATCAATGTCACCGTCTTACAGCTTTTGAATATCAAGCTGTAGACGAGCCTTGTGTTTCAATAGCTCAGCGACTGCATTATCAATGTGTTCGATGAGCGATTGGTTTTTTTGGATGGTGTAACCGTTGAGCTCACCGATCAGGGGCCATGCAACACTCGAATGAGTGTTGAGCAATGGGTACTCTGCTTCGATCTCACAAACCACACCGTTTGCTCCTTCTCGGTAATGAGGGAACCCGACACGCAGACCGATACGACGATCCAGCGCTGCATTCACAGTACATTCCAAAGAAGTTCGGTTTGAAAAAACATCGTTGACGTTTTTAGACATGCTATATCTCCATTCAGTTTATGACGGAGCCCCCCTAACAGGAGGTGCTCCCGTCAGGGTTGATAATTTGCTGTTTGTTTTTGGCAGCCAGCTACCGCACTTGAGCGCCTAAGGCACTTTCCGAAGCCTCAAGGAAGATCGAGAGGCTTGGGAAAGCGCGGGGTTTCCCCCCTGCGCTGATTACCCCTTCTAAGGGGGCGGTACGCCGATTTCTCGGCGCACTCAGGTTGAACCTACACAGTCAAGAACCAACGCTTCATCGGAACGGTGATCTCTATCAACCCATTTCCACATGGATTCTGGCCCCAGAATCTGTAGGTCGTCTCATAAAAGTCAAACTCAGACAACGACTGAATCTGCGATTCTGAGATCGGCTCAAATGGGCCACCGCAACCAATGTGCATATCGAGCCCATAATCTCGAAGCTCTAATTCTCCGAGGTTCAGCGTTTTTCCACCCACACAAGCAACAAGGTTCTGGTTTCTGACTTCGCCTTCTTTGATCAACAAAGCAGACTCATCGTAGCTCCCATATTGATTGGTAAACTTCACAATATGCCCGTGCTTGGGTAAGGTTTGTTCCGACAACTCTTTCAGCAATCGCTTTACGCTTTGAAATCTTGCGTACAAAGTTGGCGTGAATTGCCCAGAGTAGCTCAAGTTCGGGCAGATCATTTCAAGCATCTCATCAGGTACTGATTCAAGCCCCATTTGCGCTGCCAACGGCTTCGCCTTTTTTAGACCCTCCTCAAGTACCCACTGATCAACAAGTTGTTTTAACGTATTCATTTAACTCTCCACTTATGAGAGAGCAATGCAAGCCGCCTCCGGACTTACATTGCCCGTTAACGGCTTATTGGTTTATCCCAAGAGGTACGGAGCTACGCCGGTCAGGAAGCCCATGACTCCCAACACAGCGCCAACTACGCCCAGTTTGATTGACAGTTGGACACTTTGATCCGGATGGTTCCAGAACCACTGCCAGACTTCCCAGCGCCTAGCTCTGCGAACCTCAAGATTTACTGTGTCTTTAAAACGAACACCTAGAGCATCTACCGCATCGTAATCCAGCGCGACCGCCAGCTTGGTGATGGATAAATTCCCAAGGTTGCCCATCGCATACCGGAGAACCTTTGATTTGGTCTCTGGGTTTACGATCACAACAGGCTCCCTCCTGAAAAAACGGGCTTTGTCTTTTCGCTTGGAATCCATGTTGCGATTATGGAACCTGACAATGCAGTGTTGAAGGCCTGAATCCTCGGGAGGTAAAGGCACAACAGTTTCGATTTTCATGATTACTCTCCTTTCGGATAGGCCGGAGCAAAGACCTTTCGGCATTGCCCCGGTGAGTTACTAATGAACCAAAGATGAAGTAACCATGATTGCGTCTCCGGACATCATTACCGGGAGATATTCGCAAGGCTCATGGCCGCAGCTCTTTTGGGTTCCGTTAGGTGAATAGACAGCCAATTGACCGTCCATAATATTGAAGGGCATCCCCTGTTTTTTTGCTGCCGGTGACAGCTTGAGTGTGCCCTTTGCGTCAACCAATGCCGTTGCCCAATGGAAGTCCTCACCACCGATCACCGGCTGTGATTCATCCACGACTTCGACCATGATCGGCATCATTCCAACCCAGCTCCAAAGACTGTTCCCTAATGCGAGGGCTAAAGCCTCGAACGCAGGAAAGACAACAGATTGCCCGAGGATCTGATGGGCAACAGTGTCTGACAGGCCTTGGATGAGCTCCTCTGGTATCCCTTTCACTCGACAATGTTCTATCGGTGTAAAGATGCGAGACAACTCAAGCTGTTCCGGATGAACAATGAAAGGCTCGGTACTTCTGCATTTTGCATAGTCCTTACCTATGGTGCCGCAAAACTCATCATCCCCAGTCAGGAGCTGACGAGAGAACCCCTTGCCAGCGGCTTTGTCTCTCAACTCCTTCTCAGCCAGATAGTCAAATGACTTCCAACGTTCGGAATCGAGAGCCACCGGCTCCAGGATGTCGTTGATACACCTTTCCTTGGCTCGAATAGGCTGGACCTTATCAAGGTCAAACCCGTCGATCCCGTGAGAAAGTGCAACAACACAAAGACGCTTACGGCGTTCAATGACCCCAAACTCATTGCCGTCGAGAATGCGTTCTTGCAGGGAATACCCCAACGAAGAGAGCACAGAACGGATCACTTCCATCGAAGCGGTATTCTGGTACTCAGGCACGTTCTCAATCAGCACAACGGCTGGGTTTAGCGCTTCTACAAATTGCAGGAAATTGAAGAACATGGCACCTGCCGCCTCATGCGATTCGGCAAACTCCAGCTTGTTCTTACTACGACCTGACTTCGATGCGCCGGTACAAGGTATGCCCCCCATCAATACATCCACCTGCGGTGGGCGCTTGCTGAGATTCACTGCCTGGATTGGCGATTCGATAACGATAGAATCTTCGTTCCAGAGCTCTGGGTTATTTGCTAAAGACGAATCGAGATATTTCCCTTCCATCTCTACGGCCACAGATATGGCACTGGCTATACCCACCTTGTGAAAACCGGCGTGAACCGCTTTATCAAGCACACCGCCACCGTGAAAGAGGCTGCATACCGACAACGATTCTCCATTTTCCAACTTACTGATAAGCCGGTTGACGCGCTCGATCACTCGCTCTTGTTGATGGTGAGCGGAGATCACGATTGCGCCGTTACGAATGAACACGCGGAGCATCTCTACACCGTCAAAAACGGTAGCGAGCTCCTGCGCGGTCAGATCGATAATTGGAGACACTCGGCCATTGCGCTCACGCTTACTGACTGTGAACTTACCGTCCTCTTTGACGCGAAGCACAACCTGGGAATCTTTCAACTCCAGATCGTACTTCATGCCAGGATAGTAACCTTCACGCAGTAGCTTTTGACCTTCCAGCCAGACGCGCTTCTTGCCTCGATGTTCTCCTAACTTGGTGTTTACGATAGTAGCCATGAGCTCTCTCCTTTCGGTTGAGAGGCCACTACCGTCCCAATCGGGAAGTAATGGCCCCGATGGGTTTAAAGTGGTTCTCAGTTCACAGCGACGCCGTGAGACTGAATGGCATTAGCAAAGCCAGCCATTTGTTCAGGAAAGGTGTAGCGGTTGATGTCCTGGCTGCGAGCCAGATTGACATGCACCTTCTTCACCTTCGTGTCGTCAGAGTCGTACTTCTCAAGCGCCAGCTTTTCAGCTTCTTCCGGATCTCGGCCCAACGAGTAGGCGTAAATCACAGAGGTGAAGCCAAGTCCTGAGCCGAATGCGTAGACTTGTTTCTCGAAATGGACGTCAGCGAAATAGATACTGAATCCGGATTTGAGGTTATGTTTTTCCATGATGCACTCCAAATAGTTGGGGGCGCACCACGTCCCGAACCGGGCGGATGCACCCGGTTTGGGGTTAGTTGATTGCTCAAGCTGTTACGCCAGCCCGAGCTTCTATTGCTTCAAGCGCGAGCTCTGCTTCCTGGATCGAACCAGTGCTGTACAACTTATGCAGCACACGACCAAGGTTCACAGAGGTCTTTTCTTTCACTTGGAGATACTTGACGTAGAAGTCATACAGTTTCTCCGCCTGTTCAAGGTGGGACATGCTCTCAACAGGAATGGTATTCCCTGGGTTGCAGTACCACTTTCCGAGCACCTTTTGTACAAATCCCTCTTTGTCTCCTACGAACTGATCAGAGCCAAATACCCCACTGGTCGGTGAGCGTTGAATGACAGAAATCGGGTTCGCAAAGCTGGCAAGAGTAGTCATAGTTGTGGCTCCATGTTTGACAGGGAACCACCAGCCCGAGGGGCAGTGATCCCCCAAGGGTTAAGTTGAATGCTGTTTGTTTTTGGCGACCAGCTATCGCACGTTTTCGCCCTCAGAGAGGACAAAATCTTGCTTTCCGAGTGGCACAAAACTTTCACATGTGAAAGTCGATGCCACTGGGAAAGCAGGGGGGTTAACCCCCCGCTTTAACCCGCGCTAAGCGGTTTAGGATAGACTTCACTCCTTCCCTTATTCCAGATGGATCGTAACCGGCTTCACCACAGCAGACCACAAATGAGAATGGATGCACATCGTCGGACATCATCCATTCCATCGTTTCTTGCTTGATTTCAGCTCCTGCTCGTCCATCTGCCAGGACCCTAAGGCTGTGCCATAGAAGTCCATCTCTTAACTGCTTCACCTCATCATCGGACCATTCAGGCCTTGGCTCAAATGGAATGACTTCTGCGGTTTTCGGCTCTTCATCCAAGAAGAAAAGCGGCAGCTCAAGCTGGTTTTCCTTCTGGATCATCCAGAACCACCGTTCCGCCAGCTCATAGGCTTCACTGGAAGGCTCACCATAACCATGAGCTACCACGTAGTCGTGGAAAACTTCATGATCAAAAGCCTTTCCATCTGCCTCCATGAACCAGCCAACAGGGCACTCCAGGATGCGATGCCTTACGACATCTCGCTCTGAATACCCCTCTCTGACGGCTTGCTCTAGCATTTCCCTCGACATGCCAGGAGGAGTTATGATCTCCAGGCTGATTCCCTCGCTCCCGGCAAGGTTGTCGTCGTATGGAAGACCAGCAAGTGTAAGGTGGTTGCGTTTGCACCAACCAATGGTCCGCAGAATCCGACCTTTATCAGATTCTCTGGCCGTATACCGGTTAAGCTGCATAGCCACCTCCAGCACTCTCGCTTTCTTCGATTTCACTTCCGAGCTCGACCATTCCAATCAGGTCAAGCTGGGTCATGTCCGAATCCAGAGAGCAGTCAATTGCTGACTGAATGATGCCTTTGTGGGCCAGGTCTAAAACCGACTTAATCGTTGAAAGCAGAGACTCAGCTTCACTTTCGATTTGTTCCAGAATGTCTTTCCACTCCCAGTGCTCAAACGGTTGCCAAACGATCAAATCATCAGGCTCATCTCCCCACTCTACGCACTCCGACAAATACTCATAGGCCTTATACCAATTCTCTTGTTGACCCAGTTCACTGAGTATTTGAGCAGTAGCATGACCGTATGCGATTTGTTCAACTTTGGTATTGATAGACATAGTGTTACTCCTCTAAATGGACAGAGGAACCCCACCCGAAGGGAAGGCCCCTCCGGTGGGTTGATATATTTAAAAACGACGGTGTAGCTACAGCGGAATATTCAACTCATCAGCAATTTCAGTTTCGGTTATACCTGCTGACTCGATGAACTCAATCTGCTCGCTCATGCCTTCATTGTTAACCCTAGACGCTATGCGGCTTGCCGCATCATGTACGAGGTTATCCAGCATTTCGCTTGTTACACCAGCCTGTTCAAGTCGATGTTTCAACATGTTCTTCTCCTGACTCTATTTGAAGAAGAGGCCTTCCGAAGAGAAGGCCCCTCCGGATGGCTTAAATTTCCAAGGTCACATCAGTTTTTGCTTTAGCGCAGCAAACCAACACTTCCCCTTCTTTGACAAATGCGATGGGGGTCTCGTCATAGGCCACTTGACCTTTGAGAAGACGAACCCGGCACATGCCACAAAAGCCACTGCGACAATGCGTTTCAACAGTGAGGCCTTTGTTCTCGATTTGTGCCAGCAGAACATTGTTGCTGGCTTGCAGTTGTACGTTCATGGTCACGCTCCTTAGTTATTGATGAGCGCGACCAATCCCTTCCGGGATGTCACGCCCCGGTTGGGCTACTCAGCAAGTGCATAGACACCTACCTCGATGCGAATAAAGAACCTGGCATCTTGAAGAACCTGCCTGACCTTTGCTTGCCAGTGGTTGTTCTCTCGATGCTTTGCATAGGGTTCAATCTCTTGGTAAATCTGCTCCAGCTTCAACGTCTTCTCTTGCAGGATTCGGCGTATTGCAGCTTTCCACGTAGTCGAAACCATGTTGTTAGGCTGCAAAAGCAGTCAATGACCGCTCCATCAACTTAAACAGTGTGCGTTGCAGAGCTGCCGCGTCATCAATGACAATGTTCTTTTGGAACAGTCCTGACACTGCGGTAGTCTCTACCCCTATGCCGATCACCTCAACATCGCTTCGTTCACAGAGGTCAATCACAGAGCGACATGCCGGGGCGCTTTGAGGCTGCCCGTCAGTCACTACGATCAACATTTTCCGCTCTTCACGGGTCTTGGTGAGTTCAAAGGCTGCATACCACATGGCTTCCGCCATAGGGGTGCCTCCTGTTGCTTTAAACCCAAACCGACCGGCCCGATTTTGAACAGTGTCTCCATGCTTAACGACGCTAAACACTGGTTGGTTCCGGTTGCCGCCAAAAAAGGTAACTGCCGGATTTACACCGGGAATCGCTTCCAGAGCCATCGAAATAGCCAAGGACGCTTCCTGCGCAATGTCTTGACGCTCCTTTCCATTAGCGGCCTTGTAGGCCATCGAGGAGCTCATATCAACCAGGATGTGAACCGCCGTGTTAGGGCGCTTCTTGGCTTCCGGCTTGAGGAATACACGGGTATCACCCGTCACTACACGATGTAGTTTCCGAGCATCCACGCGCTTCCCTGAACGTTGGTTACGGTGAGCAACTCGCTGGCTGGCCTGAACCAATCCGTAAAGCTGCGTTCTGATCTTTGAAATGGTGCTCTTCACATCCCCTACCAGGCTTTTGCCAACAGCAGGGTTGTTCTGGGTGTCCACAGCAGAGCGAACAGTCATATAGCTACTGTCCCCCTTATCTTGAGCCACCCGGTTGAGCTCGGCTTTAAGTGCATCATGCGCGTCACCACGCAAGTCACCGGCACCGGCATTCAGAACCTGCTGGAGCATTTTGGCCGCGTCTTGTTTCGCCGCGTCAGAATTGCCACCAGCCTGGCTTTGTCCAGCCTTACTGCCACCATCAGTATTCGACTTGCCTTGGTCGCCCTGTCCTTTCGGATCAGACTTCCCGCCAGCATCGTCTTGCTTCTGGTCTTTGCCTTGCTGATCACCACCATTGGCACCAAGCCTCTGGTTTTGATCTTTACCACTCCCCCCTTGATTATTCTGAGGTTGGTCGCCACCAGCATTCTGCTGATTGTTACCATCCTGACCATTCTGGGGCCTTCGCTCTTCTTTCTCCTTTTCCTCTTCGATCATTTTGATGATTTGGTCGGCTAAGGATATTACCTCTGCGGTGGATTTCGTGTTCACAGCTTTACGCAGCAAAGCGTTCAGGCGAACCACAACACCTTGAGGAAACACTCGCTCGAATACGGAGGTAGCCGAATCGAGATAGGGTTGAAGGACGGATTGGCCTACAGCCTTGGTTTGCAGCCAGTACAAACAGAACCCTGTCAGAATGGAAGCTGGAGCCTCTTTATCTGTGACGTGCTCGTAGTGGCCTGCTTGAGCCATATAGCGAGCGACTTCATTCAGGGTCTGTGAAGTACCGGGGAAGAGATCCATCATGGCCCGTTCAATGCGGCAGTCCTCCAAAATGTTGGACAACTCAGCATGAAGGCCTTTGCGGCGTTCAACACCAAAATCCGTAAAACGGACGTGGGCAGCTTCATGGGCCAAATACCCCCAGACGGCATCCATGTGCGGATAGTCATCGGGGATATTCGGAACCACGATGGTTTTACCATCGGTGTATGCGTCATCGTTACCGATTGCGACTTTGACACCGAGTTTTTCACCATAGGCTGCGGCCACGATTGGTAGGGCGCTGTAAATGGTGCGTTTTTTGGACATATCTTTTCTCCTGGTTGGGAAGGAGATAGTCCATCCCTGGAGGGAATGGCTATCCCCTCCGGGTCGGTTTAGTTGAAGGGACTCTTAGAAGAAAAAGTCACCATCATCGTCAGTTTTAGGCGGTTGCTGGTTAAGAGGCTCCGTAGTAGGCTCCTCTTGGATAGGCTCCTGCTCTACCGGAGTTTCCTCTGGCAAAACAGGCTCATCCTCAACTTCAACGCGCTCTTCTTGAACCGCTTCACCGGCATTGGATTCATCTTCCGATTCACCATCGCCTCGTTCTGCAAAATTCTTGAAGAAGTTGTCAATGTCTTCATCCAGGTCAACAGCGTCACCACTGTTGTTGGTCTGTTCAGATTGAACAGCGCCAACATCGCCTACCTGTTGCTGCACTGTATTGTCGCCCTCAGGTAAGAGGGTAGACTTACCAGCTTTATCGCTTTCCAGTCCGGCTTTGTCATTTTCAGAACGGTCCCCCATGTGGGCTTCCGAACCGCCAATGTTAAGAGCCATTCCCTCTACAGTGATCGAACCGTTGGCATATTCCTCGATGCGCTCTCTTTCGCTCATGATCAGCACTGCGGCCACGACCTGATAAAAGAAAGGTGCAACGATGTTACGACCATCAGCATGTTGCTCGTAGCCACGGAGGGTCTGATCGAGCAGCTTCACCAAAGGGTTAAAAGCGCTGTTCAAGAAGCTAAGCCCATCCACTTTGTCGCGGATATTACGGAGGGTTTGTCGTGTCGTGACCGCACATTGGTCTCGACCTGCCAGACGTTCCACATAGAACTTATTCGCTTCCTGAACTACTTCGGAGACAAGATCGTCACCCAGACGCTCAACCTTGCGGTTAAGACGCTTAGCGTTGGCCTCATCCTCGTTAACAGGCTGAATCATGAATACCTGATATTCAAAACCAATCCGCTCTTCGACCGTTTCCTTTGGAAGGGCTCCAGCGCGTATGGCTCTTTCGTATTCAGGGTTTTCCTGACACCATTCATCCACAGCTTTGTTATAACCGTTGATGAAATCCTGTTTCAATTGGTTGAACTGGTAGTTGATGTCATTCAGCTTGTTACAGATTTCATCGGTCTTGCTGACAGGGACGGCAAATCCGTTCATAAACGGCATACCGAATTTCAGCAGGAGACGACGAGTTTCTGTTTTCAGGCGATGAAAGCCTTTCAGCTTCGCCGGATCACAGATTTTTTTACTTCCTAGTTGAGCGACTTTTTCAGGTGGAATTTCACCACCCTCACCCAGCTTGAGGTCAGATGCAGACAAACGGGTTTGTCCGCTCCAAATGTCAAAGTCTACGTGGATAACACAAAGGCTTTGTAGATAGTTCACTTTAGTCATGATGCACTCCAAATAGTTGGGGCGCACTACGTCCCGAACCGGGCGGATGCGCCCGGTTGGGCTAGTAAATTAACGTTAATTTGCTGTTTGTTTTTGGCGACCAGCTATCGCACATTTTCGCCCTCAGAGAGGACAAAATCTCCTTTCCGTTGGAGACTCACAGAATCCCCAAGGGAAAGCGGGGGAAAATCCCCCACTTACCAGTAGCATGTATCTACTTCTTCCGGCAGATCATCAAGAGGAGCAAGCACGTCCTCGTCAACAATGTACCGTGGCTTCACCGAACCTGTAACCGTTACACGGCACCGTTCAGATGACTTCTCTCTGTACTGGTCAATATCCTCAGGCTTAGCACCTGATGCCTTATCAGCAAGCAGTTTTTTGTAGTCTACCCGACCAGTTGCTTTGTACCTCGTCACCATCACGCCGCAGTAGTCAGCATGGAAGTATTCACCCATGAGGGACTTCATAGTTTCGAGATGAGGTTTTTGCCTTTCTTGAAGCTCGGCCAGTCGCTGTTTCAGCTCCTGAATCTCAGCATCATAGAAGCGGTATTCCTCAGCAGCAGCAATCCAACGATTGACCTCTTCACCTTGCGGTATGTACAGGTCTCTCTCTGGATCTTTGTCGGGCTCCTTCTTGTCTACTACCTGTTGCCAGAACTTTTTAGCCTCGGCCAAGATTTCTTGAATCATGGCTTCGTCTCGGAGTATTGGAAACTCCTGAATCTGGCCTTCAAAGAAGAAGACTAACCAGCCTTGCTTGGCTCCCGTTACCAGGAGCTGGTGTTGCACCTGCGGGTAATAAAGCTGGTATGCCTTGCTGTTTGCTTTTTCAGCACAAACATCTTCCCAGACAGTCGCACTCGGGCTTTTCAGCTCGACGGGCCCCCCGTTATCTCTAAGGCCATCCAGGGAGGCCCTCATGAGCGGGTATTGAACCGATTCGACACAGGCGGGGAGCAGCATGTCATTATACTTCTCCTCGAAAGCACGTCTTGCGGCATCTTCGTTTTCTATCCCCCGGCGAACCAGCGGATTGAGACTCAGATCGACTTCACGCGCATACCCAGTCTTCTCGGCCCACAGTCTCCATCGTGTCTTGTACGGAGACCGATTGAGCAGGATAGCGGCGTCAGTGGCTGTTACACCTTGACGCCGCCAATCAAGCCAATCTTCCTCGCGTTGCGATAGGTTGACTATTTTCATGGACCTCTCTCCAGTGGTTAGGAGGGAGATCTCCCCCAGCGGGGGAGTCCCCCCCGTTGGGGTTAGTAGTAAATATCTTCCGCGCCCACCTCTTCTGCAACAGGGATCATGTCCTCGTCACTCAAAGGCGGCACGTCTTCGGCATTAGCAGAATCACCAGCGGCGGACTCTTGCGTGTGCGTAGCCTGATAGTCAGGTTTCGGTGGCTCCATTTGATCCATCTCCTTATCACGAAGGAATTGAGTCGCATATTGCAGTTCCGAACCCTCATACCGTCCCTTCACATACTCATGCGCCGCAGACCATGCGTTTTCAGCAATAGCGCGATTTGCGAGTTTGGTCAGGATCGGGTCAAGCTCTTTGTGCTCAATAGCCAAAGGCTCTTGGCTATGAACTTGAGTCGGTGAAGGGAGATTGGCAATAGCCGGGTTAATGGCCGATGCCTGCTCCATTTCACGGATGCGTTCAGCTTCATCCTGGTCGTAAATACCAGAGAAACCAAATGCGACACGAGAACACTGGATCAGCGACTTGTGCCGGAGTTGACGCTTGGTGTGCGTTTGCCAGGGGCCATCAACAGTGTAAGCACCATTGCGGCCTTGACCCTGGAACGGTTCACGGTACACCTCATCAATGAACTCCTTGATGCGGGTAGGGCGAGATCTGTCCTTACGGTAAATCACGCATTCAATCCACTCAGGGCAGTCAACTTTCGCCCCCTGCATTCTGATCATCTTGTCCGAATACACGAACTCGACGCCATCATACTGGGGATGCTCGTTGATGATGCGGCTCCAGCCGTCAACACCTACTACCGGAATGATCCCGTTTTGCTTGTCAGGAAACGCATAAATTTCCCGAGTGAAAGGGTTCAAACCGTACTGTTCGGCCACGATCAGGAGCGTCATCATCTGCTCATCGGTCGGGGCACTTCCATCTCGCTGCTTGAATGCGGTCGCCTTCAAAGTTTCATAGAACTTTCGGGTGTCCACGCCAAACCTGCTTGCGATACGGGTTACAAGAGATTTGTTATCAGACATGGTGTTTCTCCAATTCACGAATGAACGTTTAGAGGACACCATGACCCTCGGGGCATTGGTGCCCCCGTGGGGTTTAGTAAGAGTTGGCGGTGTTACCCGCCAGCCAAGTGGTGCAAACGCATGAACGGTGCTGATTGCTGCACAGGAGCAGATTGCGTACCAGCTCCTGCACGTTGCCCTTGTTTGGGCGCTGCACGTTGAGAGTTGTCCTGAGGTACATTTCCACGACCACCAAGCATTTGCATTTCAACGCAATGCACTTCGGTGGTGTAGCGCTCGATTTGTTGGTTGTCAGTCCACTTCCGGGTGCGATTGCTCCCTTCGAGATAGACTTGGGAGCCCTTTTTCAGGTACTCACCAGCGACTTCCGCCAAACGACCTTTGAGCACAACACGGTGCCACTCAGTATGCTCTTTTTGCTCGCCAGACTGCTTATCGCGCCACGTATCCGTTGTTGCAACGTTGAAGTTGGCAACGGCAGTGCCGCTTGGCATGTAGCGAATTTCCGGGTCAGAACCGAGATTACCGACCAGGATTACTTTGTTGACGCCTTTAGACATCATGACCTCCAAGTTATTTGGAGAGGGCCAACACCCCTTTCGGGGAGTAAGCCCCCGTAAGGGTTAAAAAAAGTGATCCTCTTGTTCGGCATCGATCTCTGCCAAGCGAATCAGCTCAGATACAAGACCAAGCCTTTCTGCATCCGCTCTTACTTCGTCGTAGCTGAAACCAAACCGTTCAATGAGGGGTTTTAGTGAATCAAAACGCTCGTAGTCGAAGGTATCACCCTGTTCATCACAGAATGCCACCAGCGGCTTCTCTACGTTTGAAAAGTCATCCGCGAAACGTTGTTGAAGGTAAACCAACATCAGCAGAGGTTTGTGACCGTGTTCTGGGCGGAGCTCACCAGCGCCTTCCAGCGTAGCCGGATGGATAGTGTTCTCGCCTAGTCCAGTGCTAACCTCAAGCTCATAACCGCTATCAGTACGCATTAGCACACTGGGAAGCAAATCATTAGAGCCTTCACTCCGAGCAACCTCAAAACCGATTAAACCGGCTCCTTTGGCAAAAACCCCAGCAACAAAACCTTTGAAGAGGTTTATATCACCTGGAGGTAACTCAGAGGGCGGAGATAACAGCCAGTTGAGAGATCCCAAGCTGGCTGTTTGTCCGGCTGAAACATTTCCCCCTTCCAGCACAGTCTGTGTCTCTGCGTTTACCAGCACCTCATCCAGAAAGGTGTACCCCTGGCTGAGAAACTGTGACACAAACTGGCTTTCTTTGTCCTTGTAGGACATTGGGATCGTGTCTGGGCCGTTAGCTTCAAAAGGTCCTTCGAGCTTTGTCTCAGACCAGTTTTCAGCTTTCCCATCAGTGACGGTTCGGCGTAGCTCGACCACCGTGAATTGGCCTGGCCCCGAGGAGCTGGGCTCCCGGAGCAGCTTGTAGCCAATAAAGATTTCTATTGTGGTTTCGTCGTTGCCCCACTCTTTGGCAGTGTAACGACGGCACAAACAGTCATTTTTCTTCATGCGTCACCCCTTAGCGCCATTGGTCCCCAAACACATCCTTCGCAACACGCAGGATGGCTTCACGCTCTTCTTTGGCCGCACGGATAAGCAGAGCTTGATCCAGGGCGTATTCAAGAGCATTTGGGGCACCACGGAACGCAAGAGACAGTTTCGCCCAACGCACCAATGTCCGGGTGGACATGGTGACGCTGATCTGACCATCTTCTCCGTTATCACCGAGAAACAGTTTGCGGACCTGATTAGCAATCCGAACCATTCCCTTCCGTACATTTTCCGGAAGTTTCGGAGTAACACGGCCAAGAATGCTGAGTTCAGCTTCCTCATCCGCATACCCTACTTTGGTGAAACGATAGCGATCCATAGCTGCGAGGTTCTGCATCATCACCCCCTGGTACAAACCAGAAGCATCACCGGAACCCGTAGAGTTACCTGTAACGACCACACGAAACATTGGGTGTGGCTTGATGATTTCGCCACCATTCTGAGCGATCACAAGAGGACGCCCTTCAAGGACATCGTTGAGACCAGCCAGCTCGGCAGGGTCGGCCAAATCCACCTCGTTGATGAGGAGTAGATGACCTTCACGCATAGCGACTGCCAGAGGTCCATACATGAACTTCATGACAGGTGGTTGACCAGGTTTTTCCGCGACCAGAGCGTGATGTCCAATCAGATCTGTCAGTTCCATCCGCCCGTGGGCAGTGATTTGCTGAACAGGCCAGTTGAGACGACCAGCTATCTCGGTGATACCTGAGGTTTTACCAGACCCGGTAGGGCCGGTTACGAACAATGCGTCACCGCCAGGCTCTTTGAGATAGGCCAAGACCTCTCGCAGAAACTCTTTGCGGAAAACGTAGTTGGTATCAGTGGCAGGGATGAAAGGGTTTGAGCCGTCAGCGTAGCCGATGGCAGTTACCTTCTCCGGAATGCTGGGCATACCGAAAACCTTGCTTACTGAGAATTGAGTGTATTGAGACATAGGTGCTCTCCTATTGTGACAGGCGCACCACGTCCCGAACCGGGCGGATGCGCCCGGTTGGGCTAGTAAATTAACGTTAATTTGCTGTTTGTTTTTGGCGACCAGCTATCGCACGTTTTCGCTCTCCGAAGAGAACAAAATCTGCTTACTGATGGTTTCACCATGAGTAAGAAGACTTTTGAGCGAAGGGAGTAGCCTCTCCTGGAGGCTACTCCCTCAATGGACGAACATCACCACATTCACCTCGCGTCCATCAGCCAGATAGATGATGCCTGCGTAATCGTCGTAAACATGAAAACTCTGTTGCATTCGACATTCCCCCTGTAGCTTGTCGTCAAAGCCAACTGACATCAGAAGACTTTGAGGACAAGCCACAGAGGCTTGACCAGAAAGAGAGGGGTTGCCCCCTCCCTTTGTGTTGACTATCAGCAGTAGCCGAATGATTCAGCGATTCTCACGAAAGGACGAGAGATTGCCCAACCAGTAGGGATACACATAGCGATGATAGCGATTTCCATGATGTTGCTCCTAAGCAAAAAAGGGGCAACATCCCCGTCGGGGTATGGTTGCCCCGATGGGTGTGAAAGTGTCGAAGATTGCTCAGCGACAGTTATTACCAAACAAGATCCTTGCCCTTACGAAGGTAAGTCGGGATTTCGAGATAATCCCAATCAGGTTCTTGTTTAGCAGCTTTTTGAACTTGAGTTACCTCAGGTTCAACGACTGCTTTGGCTTGTTCAGCCTTAGCAGCACGTTCCTTGATGACGGCCTGTACAGACCGCATTGCAGGAACTGCGAATTTGTTCCAAAGGAACAAACCGATACGCTGAAACACTTTAGCGAGAGCGATGAAGGAAAAAGCAAATACCTTCGCGCCAACGTACAGTGCGCCCAGAGATGCAAGCAGAACTACAATGAAAGTGATGATGTGCATGGTGTTGCTCCTATAGGAAAGATCAGGGGCAACACCCGAAAACCGGGAGAAGCCCCCGGTTTGGGGTTAAGTAATGCCATACGGCATAAAGCTAGATGCTGTTTGTTTTTGGAGACCAGCTATCTCACCTATAGCCGCAGAGCGACTAAGATGGTTCAAATATAGCTCACCTTTGCTCAACAGAAAACGCTGTAACTGTCCATTTTGGGCACTTCGAGAGGTCAGATTACAGATTGACCGCATTTATCCTTTCCAGTGCGTTTATCTGTACCTCAAATTTAGGAGTATCTCTAATGGCAGAAGCACAAGCAGCAGTGGACACAAGCAACGACCGCAGCAACCACTACTCTCGCCCTATATTCAAACAAGTATTGAAAGTGAACAGCCTACAGGCTCAGCGCGTCATGGAGCGCAGCTTTGAGCGTGTTTCTAACTCCCTGTTCTCCATCGACGTTATCCTTCGTATCATCGGTGAACAGGAAGAAATCGACCAGGTTGAAACTGTCATCCTGGAACACATCTCCAAGGTCTCCGAAGATCTGGATAAAGCCTCCGCTCAGCTCAACAAGCTGATGGAAGACAACGGCATCGACATGATGCCTGGCTACACCAACCCTAACGAATACACCATCGAGATCAACTCTCCCCAAGTGGCCCAGTTTGCACACCTTATCCGCAAGCTGGATACCCTGATGGGGATCGTTGACACCCTCTGGTTGAACACCGTCCTGACCAGCAAGCAACGTACCGACGCAACCTACCAGTGGCAGCAGCGTCTCATTAAACTGGCAGGTCGCATCATCGGCATCGAGAAACGAGCTCGCATTTCCGCCCACACCAAAGGCAAAGAAGGTGAAGTGGCCCAGGCCGCTCCTGAGTCTGAAACCGGCGACAAGGAAATCGCAGACGAAGCTGAGAAAACGAAAGCAGCATAACCCAGCCCAAACCTTTGCCCCTCGCTTGAGGGGCTTTTTTTTGCCTTTTATGGTTGCATTTTATGATGCCGTGATATTATCGAAGTAAATCAGATTCAACTCAGGCAAGAACGGAGAACAACATGAAGAAAACATTAATCACCACCGTAGCTTTGGCTGTAGCTACTCTATCTGGCTGTGCATCTACCAGCAGCAACTACGAACCATCAGCTTATAAAACCAATCACAGTCGCGCCTACAACATCGCAGAAGCTGGTGGCCTGGTAACGGGTATCCAAGACGCATCGGTCCCCCGTGACAAGCTTGAGCGTCTGACCGACACCAAAACGTTTGGTGCGGCATACGTGCTGTCTGGTTACATGTCACCCCAACTAGGAATGACCGATTGGCAAGGCGGCTTGGTCAATCTTGCAAACTGGGCTATAGGCCCCAAACAGCATGGTGCCCGTAACAGCTTGGTTGCATGGATGCCAGAAAACGAAGCAGATTCACCGGCAAGTGCTCAAGCCAAATTTCTTTCACATGTGAAAGTTTCCATCGAGTCAGCGCTGACTGATTTGGGTGCCAATTTCACGCTGCTGTATGACAAAGACGGTCGCCTCACCTATCAGTTCTACAAGAATGAATGGGGTTGCCCGACGTGGGTGAATGGACAAAGCAAGGTGGCTGACATGTGTTCAGTCAAGGTGAAGATCGTGGAGCCTCGCATAGGGGCAGCGCCTGATTTTGTCTCTGGTGTTCAAGGTACATCGTATGCCTTCACATCAGGCCATGAGACCGCATACAACTTTGTGAATGTCGGCAATGGAACAGCCAGCCACGCTCCTCAGCAAGCGATCTACGCAGCCATTAGCAAACAGCTACCAGCTTGGGCCTACCTCTACCTTGCTCCGAAATCAGTTGAACTGGAGAGTGGCGACAAAGTTGCTTTCCCTTACCTTCTTGATCAGGGAAAGGCAGAGTTATTTGTTTACCCAGAAGCGTAATCAATCGACATGAGAAAGGGGCCGAAAGGCCCCTTTTGTTATCCACCACCACCGCCCGTTGGTGCGCCAGTTTGAGGATCTATACTATTTGTCGCCTCTTTTCGCTTCGCGTCAATATCGATCCCCTCCAACCGCTCTAACGCCCTTTCCTGAGCATTCTTCCGCGTCCCGTCAATATTGAAGTCATTCCCTACGCCTGTCAGCGAATCGAGATTTATTGAGTTCGGATCAGGAAATTTACCATTCTGCTGCAATATCCCAAGCCACTCATCCAAATTAATTTTGCTCCAATCAATCTCGGCAATTTTATCTAGTGGAATCCCTTCACACTGAGGATTTTTTGGGTCTCCAAAGTTTTGCCCCAATTGAGGACGAACTTGTTCTTGTATAATACGAGAGAGCGGAGAGTTGAAGCAGCAGTACGCTTCTCTTTTTTCAATACAAGCGCCCAACACCTTGGATTTACAGTAAGAACCTACATAGGTGCAATTCTTGAGAGCTCTTTTGGCGTTCATAGTGAACTCTTCTTCCTCGCACTTATAAATCATCTGGATCATCACCATAGCAACGACATAGACGGTATATATCGTCATGGCGGTGCTAAGCCATGTCGTCGCCGTCTCCATCATCGCTTCGGCTGCCTGTTCGGATGCGGCGGCAGCAGCTTGCTCTGTTGCTGCATCCTGACCTGCTGATTTCATGACATCCATCATCACTTCTTTGACTTGCTCTTTGAGCTGGTCAATGAGCTGGTCAACAAACTGCTCTACAGGCTGAAAGAAAGAATCAACAGCGCCAGAGACGTTCTCAATGTAACTTGTGAACGGTTTTGTGACTTCTGTCCACCCTTGAAGGACTGGTTCCCTAAGAACCTGATAAGCCCCTTTAAGCGCATTACCATCAGTCAACCCCATCACTGCGCCATCGAGCTTGGGAACGGCCATTATTAGGTTCAGATAATCGGCAAGAGATATATTGGTTGGCTTTTCACAGCAATCGGAAACACCCCCAACAGCTATCTTGCATTCGCCAGCTTCCCCTGCAAAAGCAGAGCAAATAACGTTTTCATCCCCAGTAGGATTATCATCCCCGTCTTGGCCTGTGCAGCTCATATCCTGCGTCATGAACTGGGCCGCATTGAGCAACGCAGTAGCGCGAGCAAAATCAGTGCTTTGTGTTTTGGTCAAATCAAGGCAGTCATTTCCCATGCAGCGTATAGGCCCACCGCACTGGTATTCTGTTTCCTTTTCTAAGGTCGGAACAGAAACATCTGTTCCACAGTCATAAGTATCCTCGTGGACGTAGCACGTACCAGAATTCCCCTGAGCGCCATCAACACATTTGGAACTGATAAAGCCGCACTGTGGGTTTTCTTCATACTTCTGACAACTATCAAGGTTCCCGCCCGTGTTTACCGGACAGTGTGTTTCACCTTGAGGGTCTGTCCAGCAGTCCATTTGCCCCTTATAGAAGTCATAGTCGGCTTTAACTCGAACCTTTTTGCATAGCTTTGGAATACCAGGCAAAGGTGACGGTTTGAGTTGGAATTCGCAAACTTTGATCCCGTTGATGACTGTGCAGCCCGTGACATCAGTCGGGTCATCTATACATGTGATCTCGCCTTCCGCAAAACCATCTACAACCCCTTTGGCTGAATCCATGCAGCTCTGTGGAGCCCACTCATCCTTGGTAATGGCTTTCGATGGGTCATAGCGGAGTTTTATGCGGCCAAAACCCTCACCTTCGCCACTTACTGAAACGCGGATCTTAAACGTAACAACATCACCATCTTTCACATTCTTGAAATAGGGGGTGACATCGACATTAGGGTTACGCTCCCAACTTGTTGACAATTCACATCGACCAGCAGTTTCTGGAGGGAAGTTGCCGTCAGGGCCTGACCACACTTTAGTTTCCTGACCGGATTTACCAACCCAAACTTGCATGTAGTCATCCCACTTGGCGTATTCAAGCGTTGCAGACACTATGGCGTCTGGATTACTGACTTGTACCCGCGTGTACTCCTCATAGATCGTACAGTTGCCACTCCAGTAGTTGTCACCCACTCGGCCAATCCACAACTCAGTACAGCCTTCTCCACAAGATTTGAGGTTATATGGGCCATCATAGTGCTTCACAACAGAGGCGTCGTAGTCATGGACAACCTCACAATCCGCACTTTGGTCTACAACACGCTGGCATCGCTCATACTCTGGAATATGCGCGTTGATAGTATTCTGATTGATAGTTGTTTCGGCAGAACAATCTCCAAAGCCATCTGCTATGAGGTCCATGTCCTCATAGGTCTTTTTGCTTAGGTTCAGTACCGGGTCATTACTAAAATCAGGGCGTGATCGATTCGAGGCATCGAGAAGGACCTTGTATGCCGCGCCAGAGATTGATGGATCAGCACTATTGGCATCACTCCACAACGACCCTTTTGCATTATTCCCCACGCTGTCCATGTCATCGCCAGAGTCGTAAATGCCTTGCAGGCCGCCCACATCAGGTTTATTGGCATCAGGGAAGTAATAACTGTCAGGTTTATTGTTGGTCCCGCTAGTTCCTGGGAATAGATCATTGACATTAATCTGGTTCCCCCCATTCATTTGGAACTGACCATCTTTCAACGTCGGCATAGAGATAGTGCCATTTTGCACAGTCCCCGAGCTCGACTTGAAAGAGTTTGAGAGGTTTTGTCCGAAAGCCTGGGCCTCTTTACCCACCGCTGTGATGTCCTGGTCTTGGCTACCGTTAGCATAGGAATGTATCGGCAGCGCAGACATGGTTACTGTCAACAGCGAGGCCACAGCTCTCATAAAGTAATTATGACTTCGCATTGTGTTCTCCATTTCAACCTTCCCATGCTATCTGAGAAGACAAGGGCCACCTGTACGTGTAGTGGCCCTTTTGGGGCATAATCGAAAACGCCCGTGCAAATTCGTTAGGTTCTGCTCAATTGTTACAGCAATCATTCCATCGCCAGATGGTGTAAATTGGATCTTGCCCAATTGCCGGTATAGTTCGCGCCAGCCCCCACGTAAGGGTGGATTCACCAATAACGTGAGATGAGTTGGTCTCTGGAACCGGATGCAATAGCGTGAATTTGTACTGCGTTTTGGGTAGTGTTGGGCTAATAACGCCTCTACACATAGCCTCAGACCCCATTGTCTTCCATGCCAAACCACGGCGATGCAAAGCAGCCAGAACCCTTGTGCTAAGAAGGCTGCTATCACGGATAACACCTTTCCCACCATTCTGGTTGCCACTAAATGGATACAGGGTGCCCCACGAACCAGCACACCAGAAAAGCTGTTTTAAAGGTTTTCCAGCGGTTGATGAGACAGCATCAGCAGTACACGCAGCCGCCGCAATTGGGTTTGCTACTGCCGCTGCCTCTGGGTTGGTGAAAAAAGCGAGCTCATCATTGTTCCAGGTTGGGTCAAGCTCCGACATGTACATGATGTCGAGATCCATATACCCATCGGCGTTACAGGTCTGCTTAATAAATAAATCGAGCATCACCAACAAAGGAAACGCATAGTAGTGATAGTGCATGAAAGAACCATCACCACCATCCATGTCACCCATGCCGTGATGCCCTTGGTTAGTCCTATCAAACGGGAACCTGACACCATTCAAGACAGATGAGCAGCCAGGCACTCGCTGAAATTCAACGAGCCGTGCTGGTTCCCACATAGAAGTGGTAACTCCAGGACGAGGAACTCCTAGATTATCCTCGCACATGCACAGAGGGTTGCTGACGGCTTCACTCGGGAATGATCCACCCCCACCACTTATAGGAACCCCAGCTACTTTGATAGGGAAAATACAGCTCCAGCAGATGTCAGTAATCAGCTTTCCGCCGATCACTTCCGCATTCTGGCACCCAGGGTCAGCCGATACCGAACCAACCCAAAAGACCGCGCTAACGGCCATGATCCGTAGAATTTTTTGCATCATGGTAAGGCCTTTACGTAATTCAAATGTTTCTCCATGACCGCAGGCTTCCCGTGATAGAAGCCTTGCTGCCATGACAGTCCAAGTAATTTGGCGCTCTCTCCCAGTGGAAAGGTTTCCACTTGCTCAGCAATAAGCTGAATGCCTTTTCGGCGGCAGTGGAGGATGGCCGGGTAGTCTTCAAGCGAACGAAGTCTTCTCGCGTCAAATTTGCAATAACGCCAGTCATAACAGCTCAGACGCTCCAGAGAAGAGTTCTTGTCCCCATAGTCATCCAGCGCCAGCTCAACACCAGTTTCGACCAGAGCTTTCCATCTCAATGCAAGAGAGGCGTCCTGTATGCCCTCTGTGATCTCTATGACTACCCGTGATGAGTGATTCTTAGCAATGTCGTGGATAACCCGCGCCCACGCTTTGAAGATGACGTCTGAGTACAAAGTTTGTTCGGAGACGTTCAGAAAGAGAGTCGGGTACAGATCCAAGCAATTATGAAGGTTGTCCTGAATGAACCGCGCCAACTCCATGTCCACCAGCCCCCAATGAGGCTGGGATGACAAACTTGATGGCGTAAGAACCCGGCCTTCGTCATACCAACGAGCCAGTACCTCAGCAGCAACAAACGAACCAGTGCCGACGTCTTTAATTGGTTGGAAAGCCGGGGCAAAAATCATTCCTCACTTTCCTCCGCAAGCTCACGAACAAGGAACTTCGAGCCTCTGGCAGTAATTACGCTCGGGGTGTTCTCCAGCTCGAACCGGGCGATTAGATCTGGTGTCAGCAGATATACCGGCGCGTCAAAGTTGTCGGTCACGCTCTTGTAAGAGTCCCAACCTTTGTCTAACTTTGTAGCAATGTAGGTGATCCGCTGTACTCCAGGCTCCCGCTTGATTTCAGGCAGCTTCTTAGCGAGCAACTCCATTTGCTTTTTATCCAGCGGATCGAAAACAACGACCGCTTGGGTAAATGGCCGCGTTCCCGGCTTGCAGACTTCCGTGGGGTCGCACAACGGATTAATTACATCCCCTGCATGAGCGAACACAGTGCCATCCGCAGTGCTGATGTCACTGGTGATCATGACACTGGGGTCAATTTCCCTGGTGCGAGACTTCGAGGCCCTAGGGAGTTCGTTGAAGTTTTGCTTAGTCCAGAAGCGCTCGACAGCCTGCTTCTTCTTATCTTCCCAGTCGATATTGGCAAGGCGTTTCTTGGCAACATCAATAAGATCAGGCTCACCGATCTTCTCTATTGGCCCCCTGACACCGAGATCACCCTTCTCCCCGTTATTAACTTCCCGAGTGAGCCATACTGGGTCTGACAAACCTGAAACTTGGGCGACAACATTTGGTTGCTCTCCCGGCAATGGTTCATCCTCGATCATCACAATCGTCGGAACGGCTGTAATTTTGTACGTTTTGAACAATGTGGGGTTGATGATGATATTCGGCACAGGATCTTTCTTGGCCGCCAGCGCCTGAATGGCTTTTACCCCCTGCCCCAAGTTCATCCCTTCCGGAATGCCACGGAAAACAACCACTGCATCAGGCTGACCTGATACTGCCGTTAGGACATCATCTAACCCCTGATCGCCAAGAGAAAGCGAGGCAAACACCAGTATCCGATGGTCAGTGTAGATACCTTTCTCGGCCTGCTTGAGCTGCATTTCCTTTAGTGTCTGGTTGGTAGACTGGAGCTGCTTAAAAAATGCCTTTGCTTCGACCTGAGCTTCATCCATGTGCTGGTTCTGCAATAGAGACGACATTTCCAGCTTCTGGGCTTTTTCGGCTATCTGCTTTCTTTGCTCAATAAGCGCACTGTCCTGTTCTGTGAGTGGGGATTCTTGAGCAAAAACGCCACCAGCTACAGATAGCATCAACGCAGCCAGAACGACCTTAGAACAGGGGGTATGCACGGCCAATGATTTGATCATTTTTCACAGTCCCCCAATAGCGTGAGTCGAAACTGAATGGGCTTTTGCCCATAAACCAGTAGTTGTCTTCTTTCAACGTGGCTTTGCCGTAAAAATGGCTCTCTGGCAAATGCAGTTTCCCTGCAAGCTGGAGCCCTTCTCCGACGACATCACCGTTGACAGTGATCTTCCACTTATCGTTGATCTCTACCTTATCCCCCGGCATCCCCGTTAGGATTTTGACCATGCGAGTCCCGTCTTTGTAAAAAGGCTCCATATTCTTCGCACTAAAGGCGTACACAGCTCCTTTCTCCAGTGACTGGTCTTTGAGGTCAATAAGGAAGAAGGTATAACCCGGCAGGCATTTCTCCTGCTGGGGGTCAATTCCAATGCGGTAGCGGCTGGCAAAAGCAGCACCGGCTGTCCAGAGAATCAGAAGCGTGACACCGGCCTTAACCCCGAAGCGCTTCCAGGATTCTTTTTTGACCAAATACTTCTTGAACGCAAATCTCATTTAAGTACCTCCTCAGGGAGATACACGTCACTTGGCGCCCCGACGACAGCACTAGCGTCAAGTACCAAATAACCCGCCTCTTTCAACTTCAAAATCGCGTCATTGGTCTTGACCATCAGCTTTTCGACTTCCTCTTGAGAAGCGCCTGCCGGATACGCTGATGCCACTTTAGCGAAATCCACAACCACCACCGGCGGGGTTTGATTTAAGCGCTCATGAATGCTCGCAGTTTGTTCGTTAATCACGTAGTAGCTACCACCAAAACCTCCGGCAGCACCAAGAACAGCAGCGATTGCGATTGATTTAATGTCCATTAAAGTCTCCCTGGTTATGCAGCCTGTTTACGGCTTCGCATCACGGCTTTGATAGCCTCAGGGATGCTCATGCCCTGTTTCACAAACTGGTCGATGGCGTTAACGTCCACCGGATCGGTTGAATACAGCAGCTTCTGGAAGTCGCCCACTATCAAGCGCCCGACACCCATACCGCTCTTTGATTTGATAAAGATTTCTGAGTACACGCCTTGGATGGTGTGTACCGTCTTGAGGGTGTGGAACCCGCCTTCGGAAAGTGTCAGGCGACCGCTACGTTTAACAGATTCCACGGTTTCTTCGGTTTGGCCGAGCAGGTACATGCTGGCCGAGTTCTCTGCGATGGCACGGCCCACTGCATTCTCATAAAGGTCGTTAATCGACTGGGTTGCAATAACAACGGAACCACCGTATTTACGAAACTTCCGGTAGGCGTGTTCCATAAATGTGGAAACTTCACCTTCTTTGAGTAGATCCCATGCTTCATCAACGATGACGACCTTCTTGCGATTTCGTTCACCCAGGAAGACTTCTTGCTGGATCTGGTAGATGAGCTGGAGGAGAACAACCTGACGGAGGTGTTTACGGCCTTGCAGCTCATCGAGCTCCAATACAGTGAACTGATTCTGGAAGCTGACGTTGTTCTTACGAGAAAAGTATTTCCCGTAGCTACCTTGGGACGTAAAGGCATAAAGCTGCTGACCAATGTCTCTCAGTCGCACATCTTCACCTTCGAGACAGCGCTCAGCGATGTCATCGACCTTCATCTCTTTACCTTTCTCTTCCCACAGTCGAGAAAGGACCTGTTTCAACGCAGATATTTGCCACTCATCCAGCAGACCTTTTGCTGAGGCCATTGCACAGACGAGGCTAACAATCGCGTCCTCTTCATCCTCATAGTTCTGTATAAGCTCGAAGGGGTTGAGACAGACGTGCGTTCCTTCCTCAAAGTGAACGAAGTCACCATTGAGCATTTCCGCCAGCTTTTGGTAAGACTTACCGGCGTCAATAACCCATACTTGGGCACCTTCGGATAAATAGGAAAAAATCAGTTCGTTGGTTAGGAACGATTTACCCGAGCCAGATTCGGCTGCGATCACCAGGTTCTTGTTTGTATTACTGTCGTGAAGAGACAGACTCATGAGCTGGCCGTTACGGGAAATCAGCGCAGCATGATAAGTCCCTGTCCCCTTCCACTCCCCGAACACCGGCAGGACTACAGCAGCCTGCTCGGTTGTCATGGTCTTGTATCGGAATAAGTCTCGTACTGCATCCCGGTCGGTACAAAATGGCAGGCAGTTGAGGAACATCGGTAGAGCAACAAATTTATCCTCCATCAGCTCGAACCGAGATTCACGCCATATGTTTCGTGCGGCCATTGCTGCTGCTTCAACACGCTCTTTGGTTGGAGCGAACAAAACCACCGAGTAGGTTATCTTGACGGGCTTGGCTCCCTCTTTCATGGACTCATAGAGAGTGTCGAAACTCTCCTTTTTGTCCGCCAGCACCGGCACGAACTTGAGCATTGGCCCGTAGGCTTGGTTTACTGTGAACTGGCGCTTGCGCTCCAAGGTGTTCTTCGTACTTTCGGCCTCAGGGAAAAACACATTGGTAACGACCATGTAGTTTTCTTTGATACTGGAATTACCACCACTGAGATCCCCTGCATAGGTCAACGCATCGCCAAAGTAGAAAACATCAGGCAGCTTTTTAGCTGACATGACTTTTGCATGGTAGTCACCAAGCCGGATGCCGTTCTTACTGACCTCCACATCGGTGCCGTAGTCGAAGATTTGCTCGCAAATTGGCTTATCCATTTCCCAATTCACGGCATCATGTCGCCATGACGCATCAGGCCCCCAGTTCAGAATGGTGCTCATGATCCGGATGTAGTTCACCGCCGTCATAGTGCGTGGACGTAGGCCAACAGTTTGAAGCGACGACTCTACCTTCGTGCGGAGCTGGGCAAGCTGCTGGAGCTCACTTTCAGTCGGGTTATTGTTCTTGATGGGCACTTTGCACGTAACGAACAGCTTGAGGTCCTGAATTAGGCCGTTGTCGTAGATACCTTTGTCGGTTTTGGCAAATATGCGGTCTGTGGTGTGGTGCTGGAGAAAGTTAATTCGTTCCTTGATGACAGATGTCAACAGCTCGTGACGGAAGCCATCACGCAACCCCATCATCCGGTACATTTCCTGGTTGATGTCCGGGGAACGGAACAGAACAAACTGGAGCGTAGTCTTCGACGGAAACTCCTGGTTCAAAAATCCATTCATTCGCTCTTGGACTTTCTCATCAGCACCACACAGAGGCTCACACATAAAACCAAAGCCTGCACTGTGGTCATCCATAAGGAAGACGTGATCATCTTCATCATAGGCCAATACAGGAATAATCCCGGCAGCTCGCAAGTGCTCCGGGATCAACGTTTCTTCAAGTTTCTTTTTGATGGTTACGATCATTCAGCACTCTCCAACCATGATTTCAGGTTCTTCGGACGCCCCTTGCTCACGCGGCCATCTGGTGCAACAACGAACGGTACGCCTTCAATCCCAATGAAATGAGCTGTCAGAAGCGTTTGATCGTATTGGCCGGGGTCACAGGTTTCTTTTGAAGGAAGCGAAGCCAGGGTGTTGTTCATGAACGCATCGAGCGCGTTGGTTTTGTCTTTCGCGCAGTACAAGCCTTTTGCAAGGCGGTTGGACTCAGCACCAAGAGCAGGGATCACGACAAATTTGAAGGTGTACTCATCGACCAGCGACTTTGATTCGTCCATGAGCTTGTGGCAAACAGCACAGCGGGGATCAACAAAAACCACGACCTCTTTGTCCCCGCGTCCCATTGAAAGGGTGTTCAGCGTGCCCACGTCCATGTCCATGCTCTTGAAGTGAATACGTTCTGCCACATCGCGCATCTGGGACATCGTGTTGAGTGGTTTCTTGCTCCACAGGTCGTAGATTTGTCCTGAAATGACAAAGCGCCCGTTTTCGGAGAGGAACATGATCTGTCCGTCACTCTGGACGGCCCGGACCCCCTTGATGGGCAGCTTCACGATGTCCTCTATCTTTGCCGCTCTGGGATCGGTGATCTCCAATTTCGATGACGCTTGAGCAGTGCCGGTGATAATCCCGAACACCATCAGCGCCCCAAGTAATTTTGTCCGCATGTCTAGCCTCTAAGATTGGATTACTGGATGCTGGGCAGTGTATCTGTGGGATGGGAATAGACTCGCCTCTGTAATAGCCCAATTTGGACAACTCCAGCGCGATACAAAAAAAAGCCCGGTCTGAACCTGTCTTTTAGTCACATCTCAAATTATGAGTAAATAGCCGTAATTTGATAAATATACTCAACTGATTTTAAAGGAAATATTTTTCAATACTGTCTTGATAAGTTTAAAATAATTCTCATAAAAAACAGTAGGATACAAAGTTGTGTATAAGAGACAGGTCTGAACCGGGCTTTGGAAAGAATAAACCTTAGTTCATCGTGACAGCTTCGGATTTGCCACCAGAGTCATCGACCCCGACCAGAGAGATCGTCGGCATCGTTTGATAGGTGCCTTTGCTGATAGTGACTCGATCTGAACTGATGCTCTGCAACTCACCAGCAATCGTCCACTCATAGGACTTCATGCGGCCATCGGTATCTTCGCAGTTCGCATATACAATCCACGACCCAACAGTCCCTCGTGAGCTCAAGCTACAAGCAGGCAACTTGTTCTCTGCGACATTGATGCTCACCTCACCCTCAGCTTCATGCCCCATCTCAGATGTTATTTTCAGCTTGATGCTGTGCTCACCAGCGCCCAGTGTTGCTCTGCCGTAGTAACCGCTGCTTTCCAACGGCGTACCGTCTACAGAGTAGACGCGAGTTGAAATACGGTCGCGTGGGTGGCCGCCGGAAATGTGCGGTCTCAACAGTACATCCAGAGGCTCACGCTCGTATTTGTTCGAGCCGGAGTATTGCAGGTCGATAGAGTAGGGCTCAGCCTGGCCGATCTTGAGCGGTTGCTCGATCACGGTCTCATGGCCGCGAGCATCACGGACAGTCACCTTGATGTTGTATTCACCCGGCTCATTGATAACAAAGGACCTGACTATATCCTGACGCTTGTCCTGAATAACTGCGCCTTCCGGCAACTCCCAGTCATAGGTCGGTTCTTCAAGTTTGCCGTTGAAGGCAATTGGCCGCACTGACGCAGTGATGGTCGCAGGAGCAACGTCCGCATTCTTCCTGACCTGCATACCGAAGCTAGGCCACACATACTGCCAAACGCGGGAGCGCAGGCTGTGTGAGGCTTCTGCCCCCAGATCTCGGTATCCTTCGATCCAAGTGGTGTACTTCGTTTCTACAGTTGCCTGATTGAGATCTGCATCCGAAGGTTCGTACTCGGCGGTATCACCCTGAACAATCGAGCCATCAGGCAGCGTGAAGAACCCGTTCAGCTTCACGTCCATCCCACGGTAAGGAAGGCTGGTTTCAGCTTTGAACACGTACTTCTTGCCGGTCTCAATAACTCTCGGCCCAGTCACATAAGGACGAGGGGCTTTAACAGCCCGGAAGTCAACAGCCGTCTTCGCTACTTCATAGGCATAGCCGTCATCAGCCGGTGCCGTGGTGGAGCGCACACGAGCCCACAATCGGTATCGAGTTTCTTCATCACTTGAAAGTGTGATGCTATCACCCGTCTGCGAGTAAGTTTTGCCACCGTCAGTAGACCACTCAACAACAGCATTGCCCCCAGAAACCGGCTCATCGTTCAACGTCAGGCTCGCGGTGTACTTGCCTTCACTCCCAACAAACAACGTGGTCGGGCCGACGACAGCAATATCAGGTTTGTCATAAGCAACGACACTGACCGCTTCGGTGTACTTCTCAGCTCCTGAGTTAACGTTCACCACCTTAGCTCGAACCTGATACTCACCCTTATCAAAGGTCTTCACAAGCTGATACTTGTATCGATCTTCCGGGATGAACTGCTCCCAAGTTTTACCATCGTCCTTACTGGTTTCCCACACAACCTGCCCGGTAGCACGAAGGTCCTGACGGTCGTCAAGAGACAGCTTGAACACTGCGGTGAAAGGAGCTTCACCAGACAGCTTACGAGCATCAACTCCAGCACCAATGGCACCGCCACGCAGCACGGCCAGGAAAGCTGGTCTAATGGACAACTCAGTTCGGCTGTACCCCTCGACAGGGCTTTCCAGAACAGCCTCAGCCGAAATTCGGACAGAAGACGTACCCACACTAGATAGATCGACCGAGAATTGAGCTTCGCCATTCGATGCTTCCGCATAATCAGTAAGAGCTACTGTCTCGTTGTAGGCTTTTTGCTGGATCAGACGTACTTTCCACACCCCCATCGTGTTGGCGTCGTAGTCACCATCAGGTTTGTACTGATCACGGATAAGAACCCGAACCAGTAATGCCTGGGTATCAATCGCCGTGTCACCTTGAACCTCAACGATAGGACGGATGCTGTCAGAAGGTGCTGCGATAGCCCGGTAGACAACCTCCGTTTTCACATCAGGGACCTTGTTGTACGCAGCATTCACCTTGTAAGTAGTTTCCTCCCACAAAGCTCGCTCATCGGTATTGATGCGACGATACACCTTATTGGTGGCTCCCCACCCTGGAGTGAAAGTTTCAGCCTCCAGGACATCAGAGTTGCGCGAGATGGCAATATCCAGATCAGCTCGTTCAGAGTTGATAATGGCATCACCCAAGTAGTTACCTGTCATCGGCACCATGTAGATGTTGTCTTTGAAGTTGTATTTAGATGACAGTTCAACGGTCGGAGCTGGTGGATTAACAGCTTCGATGTTGAACGTCTGATCGTTCAACGTCACCCGAGTGCCATTACGGGTGAAAATACTTACCCGCCAGCCCAGTGGATGATCGCCGTTCGCGGCCAGTGAGCCAGAGAGCGAAGGAAATTCCGATAGCTGGTCCTGGAGCAATCCATCAGGGATCTGCTGCCACTCAAACAGACAGGTTCTACTCGCACTCCCTACCCCCTTGTTCGCGGCCTCTTTTTTCGCACGGTCTGCGCTGAGGGTTATAGAACAGTCAGGACCCTTGCTCTGCTTGAAGTTCACATCAAAGTCTTCAATGACGCGATTCACTTGAGCAATGTCATCAATCGGGGTGTAGCTAACCGAACCATAGGCTGTAGTTACAGTCAGGTTCTGTGAGCCGGAGCCAACTTTCACCTTGGAACCGTCACCACTGAACAGGTATAAGCTGTATTCGACAGGTTGTTCACCAATACTTACTGCTTGACCCACCAGCCCTGCTACCTTCATGCCGTTGGTGTCTTGGGTGGTTTGTTCAGCCTCATCCGGTGTTCTGTCCCACTGGAGCAAACACACAGGGTCACGAATCGGATCTGCGGCCATAGCTACGTCCGCTTTCGTGGTGAACCGGCAAGGAACCCCTGTTTCCGGCAAGGCATAGATTTTCACCGGATCGATAACCTGGCGAATTGTCCATGACTCAGCCGACAGTTTTGCCGTCCCTTTCCAGGTATTAATGTCTACAACCAGAATGGGCGAGTTAGGCGCAGAGGTCATGACAAGAAGGCTGGATGAACCGACCACATCCGGTACAGCCGGTTTGACAGGGATGCTCAAACGGCCACCTGACGCACCAAAATCATGTTGGCTCATGATTCCCATTGTCTGGCCCGGCTCGATACGCACCCCATTCACCACCAACGGCACTTCCGCATCAGAACGGAGGGTCGCAAACACGTCGTATGAACCTGTCACGACAGCACCATCACTGAGCGTCAGCGGCTTCGTCTCGATGATCCGTTTGCCATCTGCATGAACAAATTCATGAGTAACAGCAGGAACCATGACCTTCCCGTCCATACCATCCGCCAGCATTACCTGACGAGGCTTGTATTCGAAGCCAACTGCCTTTTGTACCGAGTTGCCTTGGGCGTCCTCTCCGGCCACAGTCAGCGAGTAAGATTCCCCTTCCTTCAAAGACGGGAACATTACCGGGTACTCAAGACGGAATCGCCCTTTCGATTCTTCACGCCAGGACAACTGAACCTTGTCATTGGCCGGGCCTCCGACGAGGGCAATAGAGGTCAACTTAGGAGAAGGATCAACAGCATCAGCCAAGGTAATTACCACATCGTCCAGAGTCTGAATAGCTGCTCCATCTGCCACACTGATCGTCAGTGTAGGTGCAGTTCTATCGGACGTGATCTGGAACATGGGTTGCCGAGTTAAAGGCCCGTGCATTTCCTCTGCTGCGGCAACAAGACTGTATTGCCCCTCGGGGAGAGTTTTGAGATCCCACTGGTAGGTGTAGTTCTCCCAGTTGTTGGCTATTAACCCACCGGTCGGAGACAGCTTGTTGCCTTTGCTATCTTCGATCCAAGCACTTCGCAGACGCAGCCTATCAAAGTAAGCGCCTCGTCCAGGCTGGTTAACGAATAAGGTAAATACCTTGCTGCTTTGATCGTACTGCTGACTTAGCTGAGGGTAGTGCTGGTCATTCCAGTTAACCTCTGCCCAAAGAGGATTCGAGCGAAGAGATTTATCAGGATTGAAGACTGTCGCATTGTCGTGGACGTACCCTGTTGTGCCTTTAGCCATTGTGAAGCTATTAGCAATCACGCAGCTATCTTGACCAACAGGGATTTCACAGCTTCCCCTGTGAACGGCAGTTTGAACGTAAGGCCTTGGTTCAACTTTGACACGGATACTGCTAACAGTGACAGGAAGAACAGAATTGTTCACCCAGTAGCGGTAAAAACTAGACCAGCCTATATCACTGTAATTGTAATCCACCCCCAAAAGTCTGGGACTTTTAGGCGCTGATGGAGATAGAGTGAGGTTATAAGCAATACCTCCTCCCCCCCACTGGCCGAAGTTCACCCAACGCCAATAGTTACCGTCGGTATTACCATAAGGCGCGGTTGTGACGAGATAAACATAGCTGGCATCTTCTCCTACCTTGGACATTTCTCCCAAGGCGTTGGTCATATTTATCCCGCCTTCTCTGTACTCATGCCAGTTATCACGCGGAACACGCCAAGCTAACTTGATTGGGTTAGTTTTAACTGTCATGCCCTCAGTGTAAGCAACAAATCCGGATAATCCAGGACCTAAGTTGTTTGTGCTGGAAGGGTCATAAACACCAAAAGGTGATGACGGAGCATTGGCTATGCTATCAAACATCACTTTTTGACGAGGCAAAAGATAGCTATTCCCAGCGCTATCACTTATCTCAAACTGAAGTGTAAACACTTCATCCAAGTCAGAAGCGGGGAAAAATCCAGACTGGTAAGACTGCCTAGCTTGTCCATTAGCGTCATCGTAGTTCACTGATACATCTTTGTAGAGTGAACCGTCTTGACGATACAGCTTTGCTTTGACGCCTTTGATAGGTGACTCATCAGAAATCCCTGACAGCAAAAAGGCATTGTCCTGAGAACCACCTAGACCCAATTTCCAAACGTCGCCGCTAATGACCTGTCCGTAGCCACCATAAACAGGCGCAAGCGAAGAGTAAGTCGGTGGCGTAACATCGACAGTAAAGGGATATTCATCCGTCTGTACTGTCGAACCATCAGAGGCAAGAATTTCAGCCCTGACAGTGTATGCACCACCAACCGGAGCTGGTAGTTGAAGTTCCGCACCATAGTAGGATTTTCCACCTACTGTAATGCGATCTGTAGCCCCAAGAAGGTGACTGGTCGCTGTCGAAACCACTGTTCCATCCGACCGACGTACCGAAATCTTGACCTTTCGGTCGATACCGGCACTCAAGGCAAACGAAACGTTGCCCATCGGGTTGGCATAGTTGGCATTCGGAGGCAGAGACCGTTGAGTACCATCTGGAGCCTTAAAGGTATATTCCAGCAACTCTGCATGAGCAGCACCAGCGGTAAGAACCGCCAGAGCGCCAAGCAACGCCGGAAGTTTAGGCTTGAAATTGATCATCGCATTCTCCATTCGTTTTGAGTTACAAGAACCCAATGCTGGAGGTTACGGGAAGGAGTGCATAAACATGGGCTGTGAAAGTGCCCTTTTTGAGCAAATGAGGAAAGAGTTGAAATTTGTTATGACTAGATTTTTTCCCAAAAAATATGGGCAGCTTTTAGGCTGCCCATATCACTCGATCATTAACGGCGAAGTAGCTTTTACAGACCCAAGCCATTGCTGAGTTGCACAACCGTCAGGATAACCTTCTCTGCATTTTCCAGAGTGGCAGACATGATGGATTCCACTACGGTCGGAGAGTTGTACAGGCCCATACCACCACCGATACCCATAGCAAAAGCCATGAGACTCTGGCGAGCGATACCGCCGACAACGCCGACCAGGATCATCGCACCCGCAACGATTCGACCCAAAGTACCTTGGGTCCAATCCTTGAGAGTTACCCACACGTCGTCAAACGCTGTACCACCAGTACCAGCGTGTGCCTGATCAGGCACAAGCAGGAAGGCTACGACCATCAACCCCATGAAGAGGAAGAGTGTGTTGTTTTTACTTGAGGCATTCGCCAACTGATTTACGTTCATTAAGAACATCTCCTATTTAGTTGTTTCAGACTTCGGTTCGTGTGTTACCGTTTGCAGCGGTCTCAAAACTGGCTCACTTTGCGGTGTGCCATCCCCAATTACCCACCTGCGTGGCTCGATTTCGGTGTAGACATACCCTGTCACGATGAGATCACCATTGGTGTCCTCCCAGGGTGCTACCCAAATCCGCATAACCTGCGCCGGTGTGCGAATTGGAATTGGGCGATCAGGAAGACGTGGTGCGACATAATTGTCGATAACCGAATCCCCGGAGTTAGATGAGTTCACTGAAACGTCAGAGGAACCTCCGCCATCCGCTTCCGCTTTGGCCTCGACTTCCTCAGGCTTCATTGGGCGAGGGACATTTCCGTCATTAGTTGCGGCGTAAACGTCTCTCGCTGACATACACTGAACACCACTCGGCATTCCCGGACAGCTATACTCATCGCTACCGATGTTGAGCGAGGAACAGCCCGACAGAACGAGAAGAACTGCTCCCACCCCCAACATCTTTGCGGATCTTACTGCCTGTTCCTTTTGAGCCTTGCCTCTGGAACTGCCCTTTCTGGTCAAAATGTTCAAATTTTTCATTTCTTAGTGCCCCCAGTGGAACGAATTTGTAGCTTGGTGCCCTTTGTCACAATGATGTCTACTTGGCGGCCAGCATCGACCTCGATCACCGGGAAGATGCCTTCGGCCATGTCGATGTAGAATTGAGCGATACGATCCAGCGCTTTACTCGCTCCCTTCACAGCAGCCCCCTGCAACATCTGGTCTGAGAACACAGATTGATACTGTGTATTTGAGCCAGGGTTGGTGTTAACAACAGGCACAGGATTGACATCAAAGGCCTCAGACACGCCGCCAAGGAATCCTGCCATCAGGCTCTTGGCAATAATCTGCCCTTGCTTCGATACAACGCGGCCTCGAACACCTGCCTTTCCGTCCTCACCCACCGCATAAGAGTCAAGCCTCGCTTCAATCACCCCACCGTCTTCCCTGACACAAGAGAATGTCTCACCGCGTAGGTAAGCTCGTTCAGAACTAAGGTCGCCATAGCCTGAAACAATCAGGAAGCACTCTCTGACATCCGCACGGAAACGATTAGGCAATATGGCTTCTTTCTGAATCCGAAGCGTTGAAGGGAATGGATCTCGTCGAGCACCCTGGGAAGTAGGTGCATCCATACCGTTGATAAGCACACCCGTCAGAATGGAGCCTGATGGCAGGTAGAGGGACTCATCATCTTTGTCGTCTTTCACATCAACTTCTGGAGCCTTCTGTGAGTAGCTCACAATCTGGATGCCAGGCTTGGTGGCATCGCGGCCATCACCTTTTCCAGTTGCAGGAGCTCCACCTTTCGAGTCCGGGAGCGGTGCTTCTCGGAAAAAAGATGCCGGATCTTTGTAGTCCAGCTTTTTCTCTACGAACTGACCATCGCCGCTAGGTGTACCATTAACATCGGCTCTAGCATCCCCTGATGATGAGGCTGTTTTTCCACCAGCCGCGCCAGTTTCAACCTTCTTAGCAAGCTCCATATTTTTCTGAGTCAGGCGGTCAAGGTCTTGGCGTAAGCGAGAAATCTCTCTGCCAACATCGCTGGATTTACCGGCAGTATCCTTCGTTTCCTCCAGCTCTCTTTTAACTCTCTCCAGCTCCTTTTTCAGATCCGAATTCTCACGAGACACCATCTTCACATCGGCAGAAAGCGAATCTATTCCGATCTCACGGGTGTTTTTGTCAGTGAGGACATGCTTGATGGTTTCTTGCCGACCGCGCTTGTCTTCCTTCTTGGGTTCTCCAGAGAACATTGTTACGACAGCAAAAAGAACGAAGACGCCACCAGCAATAGACACCCAGCGCTTCTTGTTGGGGTCTAACTGTGTCCAAAATTGCTTAATCATTGGGCACCTCCCAGCAGCGATGGACGCTTAGAGGTAGGCGCGATGCCACGCTTCTGCTTCTTCGCTACATAGAGTTCAGTCTTCTGACCAGGCTCAAGCACGTTAAGCGGCCACGTAGTCACCGCAGCCACATCCCAGCTCCCGCACAAGGCCTCTTTGAACTCGATGGGCTGATCAGAAACGTTCTGGGACACACCAATGAACACATTCAGGTGGTGGCCCATCATGTATTGCCCCTCGCTGAAATCCACCTTAATCCCCGGATGCGAACAGCTAGGCACGGCAGCTCCAGTAGGGATACGGTTCATCGTGTAACCCTGGGGGATTTCGCCAAGGGCAATCTTACGAAACACCGAGCGGATGGTTTCAACATAAGGCTGACTCTGTTCCCAAGTCTCAGCCTTGGAATTAGCAAATGCCCCGCTGATTCCTACACCCCCATCGAGTTTGAGAAATACTTCTCTCGGTGGAATCCGACGAGGAACCATCGTTAGGCTTAGCGCTTGAGCTTCTGAGCCTTTTTCCGTAATGAACATCGTCACTGGATATTGCTTATCCGTAGCGACATAGACCACGTTTTCTTTGATACAAACTTCCCCACATTGACCGTTATCGGTTGCTCCAGTCAGTGACGTGGAGACAATCTCCGGATTACTGAACGGTGTTACAACACGATTCGGATGACCAATTGCAATAGGGATTATTTGGTTCACACCTGGCTTCATAGTAAGTACGGGGTTTTCATTCACACTTCCCATTACTTCACTGGTGCTTTGTCCCGACGTCACAGGGGCTGGAACGTCTTTTTTCATAACGCTTGCCGGGACAACAGGAATGTCATCCGAGGCATAAACCATTGATGTTCCAAGCGCCAAGGACAGCGCCAGGAGCGAAAGTTTAGCGTTGTTCTTCATGCTTTCTCCGGTTCTCTTCTTTGCGCTGGAGTTGCTCCAAAACAGTTTTGGTGCGTGGCTTTCCTACATAGGTGTCGATGTAGTCCAGCACGGGCGCGTAGTTTGAAATCTTGATGGCGAACTCGTAGGAGCGTTCGCTACGCCCCTCGTTAGAAGAAGCCCCCTTGACATAGGAATATCCGTAGACAAACACCTTGTCGCTCTTGGGCTCGTACTCGACAAAACGTGGCTCGAACCGCATAGTCACGCGGTCGTTCTTGATCTGTTGAGCTTGAATTTCGATGGCATCAATCACATCCTGATAGATGCTCGGTGAGAGAAGCGGTGTGATCCGCTCTTTTACAAAGTCCACCGTTCCTGGCGTTACGTTCCCGAGGAGCTGAGCAAAGGCGAAACCCCAGGCCTCTTTGTAGGACTGAGAGGCGTTGCTTTTCGTCACCCAGGCTTCTTCCGTCAATGTGAATGGCTGGATAGTGACGATGGTTTCCTTGCTGAACACTTGAACCACCAGCAGGAAAACGATAGCGATAAGACCACCCTGAAAGATTCGACCCCACTTGTTTTCTGTTTGGGTCCCTTCCCAGGTCTTGAGATACTTTTTCAGGTTCAAGGCAAATACCTCCGGACAAACGGGTTCTTGAGAGATTTGGCCTTGGTCATGATGAACCCGGCCCAATAGATCATGTGGAGCAGGTATCCATCCGGATGGTTATCCCTGAATCGACGATAAAGGTTGGTTACAAGTAACCCCCCCAGAAAGCAGATCAGGGCCTTGCCGATGATGACCCCAATCGTTAGCCCCAAAAGCATTGGGGCCAACTCATCTGCGCTCCACAACAGCAGATGCGGGGGCTCATCGACCCGGCGCGGTATCTTTACAGGCTTCATAACAACCCTCTTCTTTTCCTAGTGGCCTGTATTCTCATTCAGGGTCACTGATTTTTTGCCACGGCTTCGCGCCCTTTTCGGGCACTTCCAGCGACAAATAAAAAAAGGTGGCCTGAGCCACCTCTTTTACATTTACTGGATCGGTTATTGATTTTGAGGAACCGCTGCCGAGTCTTCTTCATTGGCCGGACGGATAACTCCCTGCGCTTCCTGTTCCTTTTTGGCCTTAGCTTTAAACTTGAACATGAAACTGTAGGCCGCCAGTAGGAAGAAGCTAAGAATGCCCCAGTAGGTCTGAACTGACCCCAGAGCCTTAGTCGGATCATTTGCAGCTCCGTTGACAGCTTCGGCGGTCAGCGTGACCCACTGATTCCAGTCAAATCCTGCTGCAAAAGCAGACAACCAAAACGCGACCGCTACGGGAAGGATAAAGATGCACATAAGCACCGCGTTCATCAGAAACCAGAAAAACTGTTTATTAACGTTCACACTTCCTCCCATTAACCAAGAAAATTGAATGCGTGTTCCAAGTTGATCCCTGCAACAACGCCTATAACGAACATCACCTGCCAGACGAGAAACTGCCAGGAGACGAATGAACCAGATGAGCTTTCGCTTTCTCTGACGTGAGCTTGTGTGGACATAGACCCTCCAAATAACTTGTCGTCATCACGGAGTAATCGTCTCTTAATTGAGCAATCTAGGCACAGTGCTGTTACGGCCCATTTTGGGCACCTTGAGGATGTTTATTCGATAGGGGGGAGGAAAAGACGGGAAGAAAAACTTTCACATGTGAAAGTTCAAAAGCGGCCAGTGGCCGCCTGTTTCACATTGTTCTGTTGTGCCGGAGCTCTCGATAAGCATCCCATGCCTGCTCTGATGAGACACCGCGACGACCAACATCAGTAGCGCATTCAAGGTCCATCTTGTACTGCTTAACCTTCTGGTCTGCTGTGTCGCCCCAGCTCATGGCTGATGGGTACTTGGAAACCAGAAACACATTTTCAAGTTCAGCCTGAAAGTAGTCGTTTTGTAGCAGAGGTTCGGTTTCACCATCATCCCAGCGGATGTAAGCCTTATCCTGGAGAGCCTTCAAGTGCAAAGACAGCAATGTGGAGATTATTTCGTCAGCCCGGATGTCCTTATAAGCACACCAGTGTGGCTTAACGGTGATGACGCCATTAACCAAAACGATGTCACACGCCAACGTGGCTTCCACATTATCGTTGACATCTTGACGCGCATAAATTTCCACAAAGCCAACCTGCTTGGTATCAACCTTGTCGATGAAACTCCAAAAGCTGGGGTGCGACGTTCCATCGCTGATCGTCAACAGACCGTCATGCTCTTTCAACATTCGATTCAGTTGTGAGGTGAAGAATTCTGCTGACACTTTTCTTGCAAGGGCCTCCATATCACTCAGTCGTAAAGTGGCTCCTCCACTCCCCTCATACACATCTCCAAAAAAGAAATCTCTTTTACGCATTAGGCTTTGCCTCCTTTAATTGCTTGCTGGGTCTGCTTGATCCAGTTCAACGGGTTTTCACAGTCAACATGGTTGGCAGCGGCACCAACCACTGTTTTGTATGCTTCCGTGCCAGCCGCTGTGTGTACCGCCAGCATAAACGAAAACATAGGATCATTTTGCATAGTATCTATCATCATTGCACTGGAGGTGTCTCTTAGCTGACAGTTTTGAACCCTCAGGTTGAGCACATCTTTTGCCACCATTTCACAGTCAGGACATACCTTCTCAAGGTTCTTGAGCTTTGCGTCGTCATTGAGCACATCAGGTGCTGCTGCGATGGCAGTACCGGCCATAAATAATCCCAGCGCCAGCAGATGAATTTTCGTGGTTACGTTCATAGTTCCTCTATATCATTCCAATTTCGTTTCGGTAGAAGAACAGTGGTCCATTAACTGTTCTGAGTTCCGGCGTTACTTGTTTTACTCTTGAGCAGAGATACTGATTGAAAAAGTTGTGGTATCCGTACATAGCTGGACGTGTAAAAACAGAGTAGATAGTGATGGTAATGGCCACACCTGCGGCCCACCCGATGATCTCTGGAGAAAAAAGCCCCGGCACATCGTTGACACGATCTGAGTCTACCAAGCGGCACACCACCAGCACCCAGAACCACATCACCGGCATTACAAAGAGCATTCGTCCGATACTAGCAGCGACCACCTTCACCAGATTCACACTCTGCGACCAGTAAAGGCCAAAAGCTGATAGCGACTGGCGACGTGACATCTGGTAAACGTTCAATGGGATGTCGCATAGATGCACCCCATCTTGATTGAAAACCGAGTAGCTCATCACCCCTCCCTATACTCGTTTCTGGAGGTTGCCGAATGTCAGACCAACCAAAACGCAGCACGTCATCATTGTCATCGGAATGACAACCGGATCGAGCGCTATAGGGATGAAGAATGCGATGAATAATCCTGCCATCAGGTACATTGTTCCGCGAACGCTATACCGATGGAGAACCGGACTCGCATAATCGAAGTTAGTCCGCTTAATTCTCCAGGTCATCATCCCGTCATATACCGCAGGCACAAACAGGATAAGCATATAGGGAGCCCACGCGGCGAGGAGCGCTACCCGTGTGTAGAACTGGTAAATGACGTTGACAAAGGCTTCCATGCGGCCTCTGACCCACGCAAACCAGACCTTTCCCATGTCCTGCATACCTTTGGACTTTTGCCGCTCCTCTTCTGATGGGATAAGCGTTTGGTACATCCCCTCATAGAAGCCTGAATCAATAACGCTCGACCGGAACCAGGTGGATGCTTTGTCCTGTATCCAGTCCCTAGCTTCTGTTCCAAGACTTTGCTCCACCAGCACAGACTCTCGCTTTATCGCTCTGTCTGTCCAGTCACCAGGGATCAGCAGCAATATTGCCAGCAGCTCAATAACCAGCAGCCATGCGACCAGCAACCACGGCTTTTTCATAGTCGGTTCTCCTTAAAACAGTTTTCACGCTCTCACAAGTGATGAGTTCATAAAGCAAGCCACGCAAAGAGGTCTCATCCTCATGAGGCTGCGGGTTAATAGATAGTTCTCCTGGATGGGAAGAAAGCCACAGGGAGAAAGGTTCTCCTGAATCGACAGACCATGAATCACCGCCACTATCGACAATTTGCACTTCCAGCGCACGGCAGGTTTCAGTGATCAGGGTTTCCAAAAACGCCCCTATTCTGGCCGGGTCTTCGTACTTTTCTCTTTGCTCATGAAACACGAGCTGGCTGTAGCGATGCAGGGCCTCTTCAATGATCGGGTATATCACCGGCTCCTGATTAGCCTTAATCCCATCAGTGATGTAGCAGCTTAGCTTCTCGATGATGGCCTCCGATGCAGGCCAGTCGAATTGAAGGATACTTAGGATGTGAGCGTTCTTGCGTCCGCGATTTTTCAATTCATTCATAACCCTGTCGAAAGGGTTCAGATCGACCATGATGGCTACCTCGTAATCTCTATACTTCTTGTCACACATAGCTCTTCTCTTACTGGGTCAATATGGGCAGACGGCCTTTTACGATTGTCCCGCCTGAAATTTTGGCTATGTATTCTAGGTTCGGAAGCATCCCAAGTAACCGGGCAGGGAACAGATCCGCTTCCTCCTCCATCAAACGCTCGCCTTGGTTGCCTCCGTGCATAATGGGCTCCTTGCCATCAGAGTTCTGGCCCTGGGTTCGCATGACGTACTTGAGCCTGGTCTTTGGCAGGTTATCTGCGATATACTCCTGGGTTTCACCATCAACAATACGAAGAGCAAAAGTGTTGTTGATATTTCCCAGAACCTGGAGCGCTTTGTCTTTGCTACCCAGTCGAGCGGCAAAGTCAGCAAAGGTCTGGGTTGCAACGAAGAGACGAAGTTTCGCGCCACGACCTTTGTTCAGAAGTTGGATGAACGGGTCGTTGATCACCTCTGCGGCCTCGTCCACAAAGATGTTTACGGGTCTGTTGTTGACGCCATAGTTGTATCTGTCACCCGCAACGGCTGTCAGATCTGACAGGAAGATGGAACCCATAGCGCTACCGACCATGTTGTCGGTCAATGAGTCCAGCCCCAGGTAGGCCACTTGAGCGTTATTGATGATCTTGGCGGAGTCAGTTATCTGACGCTCGTCACTCAAATCTGATGAGTCTGGAGACAGGAGCGGCCCGAGCTCTCCGGACGTCAACATGTTCATGATAGGCAAAAGGTTTGCCACCATCTTGGAGAAGTGCGTCTGGTCGTGTTGGAACATCGACAGCAGACCTTCAAGGTCTGAGTTAGGGTGTTCAGGCTGAATGACGTCGTAGTAAAACTTCATCAGCGCGAAAGCGATCTTCTCACGAGAACCGTTTTTGACTTTCTCCAAATAAGCCGCGGCTTCTGCTTCCCAGTCAGGCATCACTCGTTCTGAGTAGGCCTGAACGGCTTTGATGACCAGACCAGCAGCACCCCCCTCAAGGAAGCGACGGAGCTTTGTCAGGTTAGGACGATCATGAGTGATGACCAAACCCTGAGCGATGTTATTCAGCGCCTGCCAACCAAATGACTTGAACGGGTCGGCCCCTGCTTCCGAAGGGATCAGCGCGGCCAAGCGACTTGCTATCTCAGTCACTCGGGTGAAGTTCCGCAGAGGGTCGATACGCACCGACTCTTCCGGGAATGCCGGATGGAATGAAACGAATCTTTCCGGCTGCCCCATAGCTTCACAGGCTCGTCGGGCATTGTCCCGCATCTCCTTATCCCCTTTCGGGTCTATGATGATCACCGCCTCTCCGCGCAGAATGGCCTGTGAGATCAGGATGTCAAACATACGGGTCTTGCCCGAGCCGGTGGTTCCTACTATCAGCGAATGCCCCTCGGTGTGCTTGAGTGGCTGCATCAGCTTCTCTTCTTTGGGCTCTACCCCGTGAATCCAGGGCTGGCCGATAGGCAGCTCCTTTTTCTTACCCTGTATCTTCCGGACAACCTTTTTGACCGTGGACTCTTTGCCTACGATGGAGGTCCAGTCGCGTTTCAGGATTTCAAACACGCGTTGGGCATGGCGGTTTTCCCACAGAAATCCACTACCAAGCCACATATCTTCCGGCGTGTCATTGATGTACTTCTGGAGCTCCGCAATGGAAATGAACTCCAGGTCCCGGCCTCTCAAATGCTTTTGGAGCAGATGAAGTTTGATGGCCTTGGGCAGACGAGCCATTGCCATCACGCCACAGATCCCCGTCATCCAGTAGAAGGGCTCCGGAGGCATCGTGCTGACTTGCTCTACGGCCAAAGCCGCTCCGGAGGCGGCAAGCCAACCTGCCACAGCATTTTTTTCATAGTTGGGCCGCCACGGCATCTCGTAGGCGAGCGGGTCATAACTCATTGTCATGTTTCATCTACCTCTAAATACAATTTTCCCTGACGTTTCTTGAGCAAAGGGCGTCTCTGTGCCCTACTCAGCATCCCGCCGAGGATGTGTTTGCTGATCCCGATATTTTCCCCGGCAATCATGTCGAAGGCTTTGTCGCTGGTTACTAAGCAGCCATCCTCTTCCAAGACAGGTGTCACGAGCCATCGGCCCGAGCGTTTTTGGATCATGTCCTTGAGCATCTGGATCGCTTTCTGAGGGGTGACACCGGACGGCAAGAAATCTTCCTCGTTGATGTCTTTCGGGTTTGTTTTCGCCTTAGGTGGCTCAAACTCCCTAACCTCTGGCTCTTCCCTTTCTCGCACCTCGACGTGCCCCAGCTCCCTCTCTCGCTCAACTTTTGGCTCTGGAGCCGTTGGTTGAGCCTCTCGTTTGGGAAGGTGAGCCACGTTCTGCTTTTCTTGGAGCGGTTTGCTTGTCTGGTTTTCCACACCGGCAACGACACCAGCTATCTTCTCATTCGGCTGCTGAGAGGGCTTACCTTTCGCCCTTTGTGCCGGTGCGTCTTTTCCGGAATCAACCACTGTCTTCTGCTGTTGTTGCTTTTTCTGACTCTGTTGTTTCGATGCAGACTTTTTCTTGCCTGCATCCAAGCCAGGAGGAGAGACAAGCTCAAAGGCATCCTGGTATCCACCCATTGAAGCCTCTACATCCTTGATGGCCGCCACAACTGCATTTGAAAGCTGTTCTGCCAGAACAATCGCTTTCACGCCGCTGAAATCACGGACTTTGCGACCGGGCATAATAGGATCAGGGACAATCGCGTTGGCTTGAGACAGCTTCGATAGAACCTCTGACGGCGCACCCAATGATCGAGCTCCTTCTGGGTATAGGATGACAACCTGCCCTTTCATCAGGCATAGAACCTCACCTAGCGTCGTTTTCCCTTCCAGAACAGGCATGATCGCTTGCTCAAGTAGAGAGGTGGCATCCCCGTAGCCTGCCAACATTTCAACGAGCAAGGTCTTAGCATCTTTCTCATGCTGGTTGGGTTTATCCGTATGTGGCATTTCTGGCGCTGATGCTGTTTGTTCTGGTGAGTCAGTCAGCATCGGTAGTGGTTCAATAGCCCATGATGGCGGTTCATCAGAGCCTCCTAACATTGGGAAGTCATCGCCCTGCAGGAGGTGTTGTTCTTGTGCAACAAAGTCCGATTTCGGCTGCTCGCTTTGCTTTTCAGGTGCCATAGCGTATGAGCTGTCAGAGTTCGTTTCGTCAGTGCTGCCTGTGTCTGCCGATGCGCTGAAAGCGTCAAATGGGAAGTTGATGTCCCCCAATCCCCCACCAACATCCCTGAGAGCTTGCAGTGGGTTGTCGTTTGCCAAAGGCGGTGCGTTTTTGGCGATGTCCTGAGGTGATAGCTCTTCTTGGGTTTGTTCCTTTGTGTCACTCTTCGATTTTGCTTTAGCCGATTTAGTCTGCTGCCTGACCTTCTTGCCAGCGTCTGGCTTAGGCATTTCAGTTGATCCAGCACCCTCTTGCTGTGGTGCCTCCTCGACTGGCGTTGAAGTGCTTTTCAGCATCTCCATCGCATCACCAAAACCAAGACCCGCTAGGGCTTTCTCGGCTTCCCGCTCTGCGGCCAACATGTCGTCGTTCAGAGCGGCACCACCTTCATCTTGGTCGTCATCGGCATCATCTGGATCAACGAACTCAATCTCAGCATCCTCAACATCGCCAACAACTTCCGCAACGACTGCCGCAGGAGGCTCAGTCGTAAACACCAAATCGTTTGATTCGAGACGGAGCATAAGGATCTTCACGGAACCAGCCGCTTCTTGGAGCATCTCAGGCAAAACTTCCCAGTAGCGGTAGTACGCACGTTCGCCTTTTTCCTGCACCGTGTTTGGGACAGCAAAACCACGCTCGATGAGAATATCGGCCAAAGTGTCAGGGTCTCGTGGGATACCGGGGATCTTGTCGTGGCTGATCAAGTCGTAGAGATCGCCAAGCTGTTTCCATGCGATGAATACACCTTGGTTGAGATGCCAAACTTTCGCGCCGGGCTCATTGACTTTCCATTTCCCGGTTTTCACCAAGCGACGGATAGCATCGAACACGTACCGCTCAACAGGCACACCATAGGAGAACTCGTCCACATCGAGGCGACTCTGGCGAAGGTCCCTTGATACGCTCTCTTGGTCAGCGCGAAGCATCAGCTTAGTAACAGGCTGATTGACACTGGTGCCAGAGATCGCTTCCAGCATTGCTTCCATGATGGAAGGCCCTGACTTGGATAGAAATTCCCGCGTTTCAGCCGGGATGATTCGATCAACAGCCAGCAATGAGAACTGCTCGTGTCTTTTGTGTCGCTTATCGCGCCACCGGATAAAATAACGGTCGATTTTGTGACGGTCTGCCCAGTCATGAAGTGACTCTGAATACGGATTCCATGTGATCGACCCATCTTTGTCCGTAATAGACACATCTGAGAGAGGTTTGCCCACGTCATGCAATAACCCGGAGAAACAACTCGCAAGTCTCCAACGCGGCTCATTGTCACGGCGTTCCCGAGGTGTTCCCTCGATTGAGAAGATCACCGCCTCCGATGCCTGAGCTGCCCAAAAGGCAACTTCAAGTCCGTGCCGGAATAAACCACCAGCGCCACGGTGGTGGTGAGATTCGGAAGCGGGGAGCAGGTGAACAAACGCGGCATACCGCTGGATCACAGGCAGAACCAGTCGGTTGAAGTCGTCCACAGTAAAACCGAGAGAGTTCCGTACTTTCTCAATCAGTTCTGCTTGGGTTGCCAGTATTTTGTCGAGCGGGGCCACTGGCAGACCCTTGGCAAAAGGTGGGTATCGAGGGATTTCTTCATCTTCCACGTCTTTAAGCGGCAGCACTCTGGCGCTTGGCGCAGTCTCGATCACACCACTTCGCCCACCAAATAACTTGTTCAGGGCTTTCAGCATGTAGGTTGACCATATTCCTATCGTATTTCTCGTCGCTACATGCTCTCAAAACATCTTTAGATCGCACACACGCCTATCTGTCCAATTTGGGCAGTTTGAGAAACCAGCTTTCCATCTCCTCCCTTTTAGAATGGGCTCATCGACAATTTTTGATGAGGAACGACACGATGAGACAACTGATAGCAATTCTGGGCGTGGCAATTTTGGCAGGGTGCGCCTCTAACGCCACCGAGCAAAAGCCCCAAACTCAGGCTGTCCCTGCCGAGAATGACAAACCGGCCCGAGTCAGCCGTGAGTTGTCTATGGCGTGGGACAACATGGGGCGCGGTGGTGCTGCATTACGCCAACCAGGTTATATCCATGTTCTGGGCGACGGTAACGTCAGCGCAACGTTGAATAAGGCCAAAGATGAATCTGTTGGTTATGACAAAACCCCAGTAGGAATTAAACAGAACGGCGACGTGAGCGAAGCCATCAACACCTTCAAGTCCATGAACAAAGGCAAAGGCTACTCGCTGTATGAGTTGTCACGCTGGGAACGCTATTGCAATAGCGGTAAAGGTATGGATGAGCACGATTGGCGCTTTGTTGAAGCTGAGGGGGCAACAAACATCCCCCAAGATGTTGTAACCGGCTGCATACCGCCCACTCACTCCTATCAAGATTATCTGAATGCCTGGACGCATTTTTGTACCAGTCAGGCTGTAACCGACGCAGACCGCCGCATTGTGCGCGAATCGGTGCGTCCCTATTCAGTGGTGAACCCATGCAAAACTCTGAAATAATAAACCACATAGAGCCGGGCCGTAAGGCAGAGCTCTTCGACGCTTTATCAATCATGCTCCAGGAGGCCGGTTCGAGGGGTAATTCCCACGAAGCGGCCTATGTCATTTCTGGAGTCCTTGAAAACCTCTCCAGAGACTATCCAGAGGTAAGAGGTCTGGCGCAAAACTGGACTGAGCTGGCGAATCTGGAAACAAAGATTAAGGGGGCTGCTTAATGGACCTTTATATCTGCGAAAAGCCCCCCCAGGCCAAAGATTTAGCCGGAGTAATGAAAGCCTCACAAAGAGGCGACGGGTTTCTCCATGATGGGGGAAACCGAGTCATTACCTGGGCCTTCGGACATCTCCTTGAATTGTATATGCCGGACGACTATGACGAGCGATACAAGTCATGGTCGCTGGAAACACTTCCTATTGCTCCTGACTCTTGGCGTTACAACGTTCGCAAGAGTGCGTTCAAACAGTACAAAATCGTTGAAGGCCTAGTTAAAAAAGCCAGCACCATCTACATCTCCACCGACTACGACCGAGAAGGTGAAGCTATCGCCCGATCACTTCTGGATCGATTTCGTTATTCAGGTCCTGTTCGCCGGGTTTGCTTGACGGCTCTCGATGAATCAAGCATCAAGAAAGCACTGAACAATATCAAAGACGGCAGCGAAACCGTCTCGCTCTACTACGCAGCGCTGGCAAGGCAACGTGCTGACTGGCTGGTTGGGATGAACGTAAGCCGCCTCTACACAGTGCTGGCCCGAGATGTAGGCTTCAATCACACACTTCATGTTGGCCGGGTTATCACTCCAACTGTCGCCCTTGTCTGTCAACGGGACAGAGAGATCGCTGGCTTCACACCGTCCCCTTATTGGACGCTGGGCGTGAACGTGTCGGTGCAAAATGGTCAATTTGCTGCCCAATGGATACCGCCCGAAGAGTGCAGCGACGAGCAAGGGCGGTGCGTTAATAAGGCCTATGCCGAACAAGTGGCCTCCCAAGTTAACGGTGCCAATGCTGTTATCAGCAAAGCAGAGACCAAACCGGGCAAAGAGTCTGCTCCCCTCCCCTTCGATCTGACTTCGTTGCAACAATACGCAAGCAAACGATGGGGATATACCGCTCAGCAGGTTCTGGATGCGGCTCAAGCCCTATACGAGACGCACAAAGCCACAACCTACCCCCGTACCGACAGTCGTTACCTGCCTGAGAGCCAAAAGGAGGACATCCCGGATATTCTCCAGGCGCTTATTTTGTCCGATCAGAACGTTTCAGGGCTGGTGGCTGGCGCAGACACCCATCGCAAGGCTAGGGTCTTCAATGACTCAAAAGTGACCGCGCACCACGCAATCATTCCAACACCCGCCAGAGCAGACATCAGTGCCATGTCTGAGATCGAGTTCAATCTCTACGACGCTATACGTCGTTTCTACATCGCGCAGTTCTACAGCGAGTTTGAGTTCACCAAAACTTCCATAGAGGTGCAGTGTGAACGTCACATCTTTGCGGCCTCAGGTAAGACACCTGCCAAACAAGGCTGGAAGGTATTGTTTGCTTCTGATAGCGAAAGCAGCCCCAAGGATGAGGGAGAGGATACCGACGCGCCGGTGGAACAAGAGAAGCTCCCAAGGGTTAGCCAGGGCGAACCCGCGTTGCTGAATGGTGCTGAGCTGGCAAACAAAATGACTCGGCCACCACCACACTTCACCGAAGCGACATTACTTGCCGCGATGGAGAACATTGCCCGGTTTGTGACTGAGGAGAAGTTCAAGCAGATCCTTAAAGACACAGCCGGTCTGGGCACTCCAGCAACACGCGCCAGCATCATCCAGGGAGCTGTAGATAAAGGCTATTTCAAGCGTCAGAAAAAGGTACTGCTTGCAACAGATAAGGCTCATGCACTTATCGCCGTGCTTCCACCAGCAATCAAGTCCCCTGGCATGACTGCGGCCTGGGAACAAGAGCTTGAAAAAGTCGCCACCGGCTCAGGCAACATGTCTGTCTTCATGAAACAGATTTCCACTTGGATTTGCCAGATGGTCGATCAGCTCAAAGTGGCTGCGCCGGTTCTGACCAAAGAAGGTGGTGCGATGGCTAAAGCATTTGAAAGCGCAAAACCTCCCTCACACGAATGCTTCAACTGTGGTGGAGAAATGCACAGAATCAAAGGGAAAAATGGCTTCTTCTGGGGTTGTCAGAACGAGGCTTGCAAAAAGACATTCCCAGACAACAGAGGCAAACCTGAGAAGCGTATCGCTGCGGAGGATTGCCCAGACTGCCCGGATTGCGGTAGCCCGATGCGCCTTAGAAAAGGGAAAGCTCCTGGTAAAAAACGAGCCTCTAAGTTTTGGGGTTGCACCGCTTATCCAGACTGCAAAGGCACAATGCCTTTCAAAAAATCAGACTTAGAATGAGGAATTAACTATGTTCGGATCAATCATCTTAGCTTCCATACTAACAACAAGTTCAGCCATTACCCAAGATACAGGTAAAAGTATTTCATCTGGAATAATGGCTGCGTCAGCAAGTTATTTGGCACAAACCATAATGCCGCTTACTTCTGGACTGAAAAGTAATCATAGCTATCAGACCACGGAAGTAGTTGATATGGCAAAGGCTTTGGGAGGTCTAAAAGATCTTCCTGAATTTATTTACGTCATTACTGATGTAAATGCCCACATGGCCGATATGTGTAATCGTGTCTGGGAACCACAATCTTTGGCCCTAACCCCATTCATTGTAGAGATGGTAGAACTGCGGAAAGCAAATGAAAATAGCGCCTACGAAAAGGCGCTATCCGAACTCAACTACTCGCTTTTAGAAGATTAAAAAAAGGGGCCTGATGACGGCCCCTAATTTCAATTGACTAAATTTCTTTGTTATAACTCACTCTAATTCACATGAATGGCGAATACTTCAACCGGGTCCGACCCAAAGTGAGGATGCGTAATAATAATCTGAGAAAAACCACGCCAAGGCCTAACTTCTATCCTGGACATGTCGCCAGCCTTTGGATAGCCACACTTAACATGGACTTCATCATAATCACGGCCTTCAAGCCTCTTTTTCCAATACTCGGTAACGAGGCGATATTCATCTGATTTTTCTCCAGATTTAATTTGATCGAAGTAAATCTTTTTTACTGGCAGATGAAGTATTCGTTTTTTCATAATCACCCTTAGGGAGTAAAGTTGGGGCATCGAGGCACCCGGCAAAAAACTCCTTTTTCAATTTCCGTCTCTCTTGTTTCATGAGCCAGTATAATATCCGCAATAACACGAATATTTCCCTCGTAGTTGCGAATGGCCGCGTCCCTCATAGTATTTAAGGTATCTTGACACTTCGCTCGCCTGAATTTAACAAGCCAACTTTGCCGATCTATCTTGTCCACACCAAATCCCATTTAACGAACCATGTATCCAGCTTTTTTGGCAGCAACATCAAGTTCGGCAGAAAAACTGACGTCGGACTTATCTGCCGCATTATAAAGGGCTCCACACGTAGGCCATGAGCGGCCCACCAGTTTCATAGCCAACGCATCCGCCAGCATTTCTCTGATCTGTGTTTCAACCTCACCAAACTCGGCCAGAGTTTCATCTATGCCAGACTCTTCCATCAGCTCGATGAGCTGCGGCCGTTTGAGCCAGACGCCTGTTTGCATTTCCAACTGATCTCTGGCATCAGCCACCAATTGGCGTTCAAGGGTGACTCCATTCGCGGTTTTAACAATGTGCTTTGGCTGACGTTTTACCTTTTTTGGCCTGGACACATCAGAGATAACCGTCACCGGCTTGCCACGCAGTTCACGCGGCAACGGTCCACTTAGCCCCAGAACTAAGCGACGAGCATACTCATGCTCGTATGGTTTCAACCCTCGACCTTCACGGTACATCTCAGTATCCACCAGCAGATCACCGCGCTGCCTCGCATTTTCCTGAGCTTGTTGGGAAAAGACAGATTTACCTTTTCCACTGGCCCCCATAACGAAAATATGATCCCCGACGTTGTTATCAAAAAACATAATGTCTCCTACGTGCCTGAATTTATGCTCTTATCGTTCAAATAGCTGGTGGCTTGATTGTTATGCCCACTGATACTCTGGGCCACGAATTATGTTTCGACCGCTTTTCCCTTTGCCATTAGCTATATTCTCTTCGTTCTTCGCATAACTCAGCTTACTCAGTATTTCTTCTTGTGTGGCGATATGGCCGCGCATTAAAAGAGCATTCAGCAGGTATCCAGTGAACACATCCTTACTCGGCATACGGTCAAGTAATTCAACATACTGCTCGTTCGTCAAATCGTGGATCTCACAATATTTTTCCACCGCCTTTTCGTAGGCTTCTGCGTAGCCATGTGTGGAGATCCTGAAAGCAATATCCCCGTTGCCGTAACCTGGCTTTGTGACGAGAAAACAAGGTGTAAAGTAGGTTCTCTTCACCCCCATCCGGCTCCGGTTCTCGATACTGATATAAGCTCTCAGACCCTCAGCAATGATGTTTGGCCCGGAGTTACGCCGCAGCTTACAAGTCTTATTCTGGCGTTTGACATATTCTGCCTCCGCTTCCCATTTTCGATCCAAGCTGTAGGCCAGCCTGTGAGCCGTTGCGTAGGAATACTCTCTCAAGGAGAAGTATTCCTGCCTGTAATCATCCGCAACCCCAACTGTTCGAGCTACACGAAATCCGACAAAACCGGCGTCATGGGTCCCCTCGCCGTAGTAAATGACTGCCATTATCTACCTTCCTTATTTCTGATACCGTGCTGCACCACGGTATGGCGACCGCAATTCACATTCAGGTGGTCCCGAACTGCGGCCATAACCGCCGAATGCAATCTGTAATCCACACTTTGCCCAAGCGTTTCTGTGGCTTGTTCTTTTGCCATCCACGACACATCAAAGCTCTCAGGGATCGACATCAGATCTTGAACCAGATCGACCGATGGCTTGTAAATGCGTCCACCATCTTGGATGTACACCGCGTCTTTGACCCCTCTATCCTGAGACTTGAGAATGGTCGGGCAACTGGTGCTTTCTCTCGTCAAGAACGCAGGCATCCTGCGAGAAGTTGACTCTCTGGCTTGAATTGACTTCAACGCTGTGACGTCAGCACAATCCCCGAGGTGTTTCTCGATCACCGGCCACAACCGTCCACCAGCTCGCTGTTGAGGTTTCGGTGGAACGAACCCAGGGAAGACCGAGGCCACCATGTAATAGCGCTCTCTCCCCTGGTATGCGCCGAAATCAAGACCGTTTAAGACCATCTCAGTGAGGAAGTACCCCATACGCCGCAAAGTAGTGCCCATCATCGCCCCAGCTCCGGATGCTTTGAAATTTGGCACGTTCTCCACCAGCACGACCGCAGGGTTTACCACCTCGATCTGTTTCAATGCCGGATAAACCATGTCGAGCATAGTGGAGAGGTCTTCAAGAGAACGCTCCTTGTCCTTTGGGCTTTTGGCGTTTGAGTGGTCATCACACCCCAGCGAATAGTGGGCCAAACCAATTGGTGGACATTCTGCCAGCAAGGTTCCAAGGCGATCCAGCTCCAGATGATGAATGTCTTCATTCAGCAGGATACGCGGGAAGCTGTTCACCAGCGTATTGAGCGCATGTACTTCACTCAGGTTCCGCCCGGAAGCCCTGTCTCTTGCTTCAACTGGACGATGCTCCAAAACAATCTCAGCCTTCCAGCCAAGAGCCTCCATAACATGAATGTCTACCCCGCCAGTCAATGCCACAAAGGCACGGAAAGGGCTGGTTTTTTTGAATCGGTCAGCAATAGCAAAGGCTCTGTTTGCTACAGGAGTGAAAACAACTCGGCCTTTACGCATTTCGACGTGGAAACGCTCTGTATAGCGAGGAAAGCACTTATCTATGAGCCCTTGCCCAGAAAACTCAATGACGGTTTCCAGCGAGTTATTGGAGCGACTCTTTGGCTGATACCGGCGCTGATAAACCTGGTGTGTCTGTAGCTCATCAGACGCCGGGATCACCGAAAAACCGCGCATCCTCTCACCTGGCTCAACGGCGATGCCCATGCCAGGCTTGAACCCTATAACATCCAAAAAATTGGACGAAACTCGCACCTTGCGCTTATCACCTACCCGATTGAACGCAAGTTGTTTGGTTACTACGCAAGGGGAGACAATCGGCAACATTGGTCAACCTCTTTTATTATTGTTTTGTTCTCTCTTCACCATTGAGGCAGCGGTTTTCAGAAGTCTCTGGTTCTCCGTCAGCTCCTCTTGGAGCTGCTGGGTCTCCTCTTCGGCTTGTAGCTTTTTCAGCTCGTTCTCGCAATATTGGACTTCTTCCTGCAAGCTGGCTTTCGCAAATTTGAGTGCCGCCAACCTTGTCGTGTAGATACCAAACGGCAATTCGCCACCTTCCCTGAATTGCTTCAAGCACCAGCTCGGTATAGATGGCAACCAACCAAAATCCCCGTTCTTTCTGGATCTCTTTCCCCAGGTAACACCATCTATCTTTTGAGCCAAATTGACGTAGTGCTGATCGCTGGTTGAGATAGCCCCTTCCTTTCGGAACGGACAATTGGCGCAAGGTTTCTTCAAACGGAGATGATTTTCTTGCTTTGGCATACACACCACTTTCACAGCATCATTTTTTGGTTCTATGATATGGACATATTCCATGTAGTCAATATCTCACTAACAATTACTTTATATGGGACGCAAACACGCCCATTTTGGGCAGATAGCCAAGTTATTTGGAGGTTTGTATAGACCGAGGAGGATAAGGAGGAGACTTTCACATGTGAAAGTTTTGTTTCTTGGTATCGTTTTATTGTATCTTGATATTATTTTATGATGCTGTAATAATCATAAATAAGGGCCGCATCGCTCTTCGACCTTCGTTGCAGCCCTTACAACACAATCAAGCAATTAAGGAGCTTTGTTATGCTGCAAGGCAATACTAACACGAATAAGCGCATCCCGCTCGCGGCGTTCATGAAATGGCCGCTGGCAAAACGTCAGGACTTCATCGACCGGGAAATGTCCGGTTGCCCCGACTTTATCAAGACGTCTTTGCTTCGGCATTAAGGCGATCAGGAAAGCAAAGAACCTCGCTTCGGCGCTGAGGAATCCCCAGAAAATAGACAGGCATAGCGTTATGTGATCTACTGATTGTTCCACCAAGTCAATAAGGTCACTGCTATGCCTGTACGTGAAGTATGTCATAACTTCTTTAAAGATGCTTTATCACCCTTTCATAAATATCGTCAGAATGCATTAATCGATGCCACTATCGCTTTGATTAATGGTGCTTCTCTTACGTTAACCAGCATTGGGCGCTTTTTACCCGGAAACGCTCACGTCAAACATAAAATTAAACGTATTGACCGGCTACTCGGTAATGAAGCTCTTCATAGGGATATTCCTGATATCTTTCGCAACATTATTTCAATGCTCACTGAGTCTCTGTCGCTGTGTGTCATTGCTGTTGATTGGAGTGGATATCCGTCACAAGAACACCATGTGCTCCGTGCGAGTTTAATTTGCGATGGACGCTCAATTCCTTTGTTAAGTCAAATAGTTCCCTCATGTGAACAACAAAATGTAACGATACAAAATGCATTTCTTGACAGGCTAGCGCGTGCTGTTAACCCTAAAGCCAGAGTAATTATTGTTACGGATGCAGGTTTTCAAAATGCATGGTTCAAACATATAAAAACGCTCGGTTGGGATTTTGTCGGACGCATTCGAGGCAATACTCAACTAAGACTTGAAAAATATGGTGAGCTTTGGTTTAAACGGCAAGCTTTAAAAGCCACTACAACCCCACAGTTTTTAGGGTTTGGTACATTATCAAAAGCAGAATATGCACGTTGCGATGGTTATTTTTATCTTCATAAAAGACCGAATAAAGGTAGAAAATTCAAAAAATCACGATATCGAATGGTGCGAAAATCTCAGGTCAAAGATGGGCGTTCGGCAGCAATGGAGCCTTGGCTTATTTTTACTAGTATGGATGATTTTAAACCTCGTCAGGTGATGAAAATTTACAGCCGAAGAATGCAAATAGAGCAAAATTTTAGGGATGAAAAGAGTGAACGTTTTGGATTTGGTCTTAGAGCAAGTTATAGCCACGGGGCTGGTCGTTTATCAGTATTGAGTCTACTTGCTACACTGAGTTCGGTTGTACTTTGGCTGATTGGTTTTTATGCCGAAAATAAAGGAATACATCTTAATTATCAGGCAAATAGTATTAAATCAAGAAGAGTTATCTCTCATCTGACATTAGCAGAGAATGTCTTACGCCATTCCCCGCTAATATTATTTGAAATAGTGCTTAATAAAACCCTCAAGCATCTCGCCAAAATCTACCAAAATATGGTTTTGATTTATTAGCGCTGATTTGTGGGGATCCTTCAGCGCTTCGGCGGGGTTCTTCGTTTCTACCTCTTGAATGTTTCGTCAGAACAAACTGGAGCGCTTATGTCGCCAGAAACACAACAACTTACATCCAAGGCTTTATCTCTCATTGAGCAGTCCCGTTACCGAATGGGCACTTCTCGGTTTGTTGAGGCCTTTATCGACCAATGGGCTTATTTGCAGACTGGCCTATATCCAGCCAAGGAGGAGATCCCGGAGGAACTACAGCCGGTCGCCTTCGAGCTTTCCCATGTCCTGTCTGCGGCAATGAAGCGTGATCCCACCAGCGATGTTTTGGGCTACGTCCTAAGCATGTCTGGCTTCCACAAGAAGGGCACTAATTACTTCCCCACCCCTCCAGAGATTGGCCGCTTGCTGTCACTCATTGTTGGCTCACAGTCTTCGACAGACTTCTATGAGCCCTGCTGTAGCTCTGGCATCAACGCCATTCACTGGATGGAAAACCTGATCGAGAACAAAGGCCCAGAGGCCTTGGCCGAAACCTCAATCTACCTGGAAGACATCGACCCATTAATGGTGAAGTGCTGTATGCTCCAGCTCTTCCATTATTTCGAGTCCCGTGACGCCACGCCAAAAACGCTGAGTATCATCGGCATAAACACCCTCAGCAGACGAACCAAGAATATCGCCTACTACGCAGAGAAACCTCCAGCATCCGCCGCCACCGTGGCCGCATAAAAAACCCGCCATCTGGCGGGTTTTCCATTCAATGCGCTGCACGATAGCACCTTACAGCTTTCCGTACCGGTTCAAGAACGAAGACCTGTCTAAGATCCCCCAATCTGTCAGCATGTAGTAGCCGGTGGCACCCCGTTCGCCGGTTGATTCCCTGACGAACAAGATATTCATTCCGAATTCATCACGCAGAGCAGACAACTGTCTCTTGATAGTTGATTCAGGAATTTTTGTTGCCTTGTGAAGGTCCTGGAGACTTGGCTTCTCCGTTTTAGACAGGGCATTCACCAAAGCAAATTTTCTTTTCATGTCCTGTGAGATCTTCATATTCACCTGTTCTTGACAGGCCCAACCTCTCTGGCTGGGCCTCCTTTATTAGCCTTCGACACTCAGGAGTTCAATGTCTGACACAGGCACATGAACATGCTTTTCCTTGCCTTCGCCATCGAGCGTTTTAACCCAGACAGTAGACGGAACCAAAGCAACACGGTCGGTCATGATGACTCCACGTTTGGTCTCGCCATCCAGTTTAACGTTGACAGCAAAAATCAAACTGTCAGCCCGAACGTTCTTCCATTCCTTGTCCTTCGGCAGAGGAGGAAGAGCATCACCGCCTTCTTCATCTTTGTTCTTGCCGCTGTTAGCTGGCTGCTGGACAGGATCTTTGTCCTCACCCTCTTCGTCACGCAAAGGGTCTGGGTCTTGGTCATCATCGTCCTGACCATCGGAATTTTTACCCCCTTCCAGTTCCTCTTGGACAGGGATCTGGTCGTCATTCCCGATTTGTTCCGACGTACCATCCCCGCCTGAGTTAAGGGCTTGCTCGTCGGTGTTGCCAGCGCCAGGTTCATCATTCTGGCCAGAGCCAGTCAGAGGGCCTTTTTCCATTTCGTCTTTGATACGTTTGGCATCATTCAGCAGCTCACGGCTTTGTTTCCGGGTAATCCCGTCAGACATAGCCACAGCGCAGACAGCGCGACATCTTTCTTCGTTCAGATCGAACAAAAGACGAAGATTATTCAGTGTTTCTGTGTCAGAACATACTTCATTATCGTACAACTCGCGCACACAGTCAGGTAGCTTGAGTAACGACAGATGCGTAGATACGAAAGTGATATTCTTCCCGAGACGGTCAGCAATATCCTTTTGCTTCCAGCCATCTTCGATAAACAGATTTAAGGCCTCGGCAATTTCTACCGGCGTCAAGTCATCCCGTTGGATGTTTTCTATCAACTCACCCGCAGTCTCGTCCAGGTTGCTCTGGACCTTATCGTTGACCACCAGGTCGATGGTCTCAATACCGGCATGTTTACACGCCCTCCAACGCCGCTCCCCTTTTTGGATGACGAACTTGCCTTCTTCGTTCTTCGGGAACACGATGATCGGAGATTGCTGTCCCTCGGTCAGAAGGGTAGCCGCCAGCTCTTCAATGTTATGGAAACGCTTACGAACCTGGACCTTGGATACAACGTCATCAACAGGTACGGTAAGAACTTCTTTGCCTTTCTTGCCTTTGGCGGCTTTAGCAAGTTCGGACAGGCCTTTTAAATTATTCAATGCCATCGCTTAGCCCACCTTCTCTAATAGTTCTTCCAACACCGCCTCAACCTCTTTGGCCGCGACATGCCCATAGCGCAATTCCCAGACCGGGATGCCATCTGTGGTCGCCGTATCGAGCGGAGGCCGGTGCATGATTTTGTTCTCAAACAGCAGATCCGGAACTGTGTTCTCAAGCGACTTGAGGGCTTTGCCATGATTGACAGAGCGGTCCATGTCGTTGATCACAATGCCTAAAATTTCCAAATCTTGGTTGTATACCTCGCGCACACCAATAATCGTGTTCAGGAGACCTTCTACGCCGTCCACAGCGAAGCCGGAGAGCTTTACAGGACATGCCACATGGGTAGACATCACCAGCGCAGCCACCAGCTTTCTGCCAAGGCTAGGCGGACAATCAATCAGCACGTAGTCGTAGTTCTCAAACAGTTCAGCCAAATGGCGAGCCGGATTCATAGCCTGGTCAAGAGGCACCGCCTCCATCTCAAACAGATCCGGGTCGTTCTTCGGCGTGTGAATGAGGTCAGCCCCGCAAGGGCAGTGCATGACCTCAATGCCGTCCAGCTCGTAAGCGAACAGCTCTGCGGTTTTGGTTCCAGTGAGGATAGGCTCGTAGTCGCCATCCTCAAGCTCTCGTCTGGGGGCCAGTCGAGAGGACGTGTTCCCCTGACCATCCATATCCAAGACCAGCACTTTCTTTTTCTTCTGTAACGCCAGATAAAAGGCCTGCTGGATACAGAGGGTACTCTTACCCACCCCGCCTTTCTGGTTGGCGAAGCTGATTACTTTTGCCATACCCACCTCTATTTTGGTTTCTTGCAGGTGATCCAGACCACCCCCAAACTTTCACATGTGAAAGATTGTAGCGATCATAAAATGATACTGCAATATCTAATTATGGTTCTGTTAAAACAAACTTGAAACAAAAAAACGGCCATAAAGGCCGTGTATTGACAAGGTTTGTGCTGTCAGCGCAATTGACTTGCTGCCCCAAGGCCATTCGCCAATAACTGCTTGGCATCGTTGAACAGCGCGGAGCCCCGTTCCGGCGTGAGCAATTCCGGCATATCTTCTCGCGGCCAAGTACCGGCAACTTGAATGAGCAAACTGGCGGCCCAGTGAATCTGCTTTTCTTCACTTTCATCGGCCAGGGTGCATACGACAGGGAAACCGTACTTACGCCTCCAGCGACTCACCTCTTTGAACGATACCAGCTCAGGCTTTTGCAGATCCCGGCTGTAGGCCTCAACTATCATGTGGTTCAGTTCTTGAGCGTCCATTTATCCCCCTTAACGGTTTTTTCAAATTCTTCCTCAAACATCGTTTTTAATGTGATTCGTATCTCTTCATCCTGGATGTCATTGACATCAAAACTGGTAGCGACAGCCTCACTTCCAATGCCACAGAGAACGTAGCCCCGGCCATCAGGACCAATTTTAAGAGGCACAACGGGAAGTGGTGTATTGGAGCACACTCCAGCAATGCCCGGAGAAATAATTGGCCCCCCGCGAGGAATAACCCAGTTACCTATAAACCCCCAACCAATTTGCGTCGAGATGGCATCAGGCTGGTATTGTTCACCCCAGAAGTTGATTGCTGCCTGCTGATGTTGTTTACCAGCATGGTAGATATATCCGGCCACAAGAAGCACGGAGAGAACAAACATAATTGCCAATTGGCGCAAGATTTTTGCGATAAAACTTAAACTCATAGGTATTGTTCTCTTAATTAAAAGCTCCACCGCCCACTGTTGCTATAGCTGGGTTCATCCAAAATCCATCAAAGCCGGTGAACATTTCCGCCTGGGTGCGAATGTACTCTAGGATGATGTCACAAGCGATCCAGCGCCGGTTATTCCTTTCTGCGGCCAACCCGCTCTTATTCGACCCACTAAACGGATCAACAACCAGGTCGCCCTCTTCCGTCAGGAAGCGGATAGCCATCTCAGGTATGTCTGTTGGGAACATTGCCGGGTGCGGTGGCAAACCCAGTTCTATAGCGATTTTCCGAAGCTCCAGCGTATCCGCACAACGGTGGCCGCGCTGGATAACGTTTTTCGGTATCCGTCCTTCCGTGACATTAGAGAATGCGTTCCCTCTCAGTCGATATGCCCCGTCACCATAACTGACCACTCGACTATCACCGCCTTGGGCCATCAGCTTCTGATGTTTCTCTGTATGAGGGATCAGGACCCTTCTGTTGTCAGAACGCACCCTGTCAGGGTCGTTGGTGAACCAATAAACAGGCTCCCATCCGGCACACAACTGGTAACGGTTCACACAAGCCCAGTGGGTTGGACTTGGTGGTTTGGACAGGTTGATCCACGGCCATCTATCCATGAGAGACAGCCCGAGCCGATCATGGAGCGCCAGCACCATTCTCTCAACGTAGAGAGATCTGGAGGGGCTCTTGGCCTCGAAGATGTCATTGCTGACATTCAGAACAACGCTTCCTCCAAGCACCAGGTTCTTGACTATCGGTTCGAGCGCCTGAGTAATGAAATCCACCCATTTGGCTTCATCAACGTTTCCATAGCCACGCTGTATCCGGAGCGGAAACGGCGGAGATGTCACACACAGATGCACCGGCTCATCGAGGTCAGAGAAAAAGCTCTTGTTGTTTGACCACACCGCCAGCCCAAGATTTGTTGAACAGGCGACAAGTCGAACTCCACCAAGCGCTTCATGCAGGCCCTTCTTGGTTTTGCTTGAGAGCTCCCAGACACCCCGCTCGCCGTCCACCTTCTGGAGAAGGTTCATCGACTTGAGGGTTTGCTGATACCAGCGTATCTGTCTTTTCAGCTTGCTCCGCTTGACCTCATCATGCCCCTCCGTACCCTGGAATATGTTATTGAGCACAGAGGTCGTTCGGTGCTCTTTACATCATGCTCAGTGTAGAAAGGCCACCAGGTTAACCCAATAGACCCTGTTAGCAGCACCAGCAATACCGATGAATAGGAAAGCCAGTATTGCCCCGGCCTTCAACCATACAAAAACACTTCTCACAATCATCCTTCCTGCTTTACAAATGGGCCTCTGCCATCGAGAGGCTTTGAAAAAATAGCCCCCGGCTCAGACATGGCCGCCTCGACCTCGTTCTTGTTAAAAGTCTCTGTCCACCAGCTATTCATCTGGTAAACCGTGATATTAAGAATTGACGCAGCCTTACTCTTACTTGTGGCCGCAACGACAGTTCTGAGCTGTCCCTCATCCCCATAAGTGATCCCGCCATAGACCTTCAACTTCGCCACTATCGCTTTCTCCACCCAAAGATGTCTCTCACGTCCCGCACACAGAAGAACCAACTTACCTTTGGCAGGAACGCATCGACCAACACACCTAAGGCCATAACAAACAATGGTGCCATCAGGATTAAGCCCAAACGTGCAACAGTCCCATATATACCTGCACAGATGAGTAAGGTTGCGATGACAGAGCAAACTAGCTGATGCTGACGCTTCAGTCTGGCTAGTTCAGACGATTTCTGGTCACTGTTCATCATTGAGCTCCGCGAGTTGAACACTGATACTTACTGCCGCTGGAGGGGAAAACTGTACTGTCAGTCCAGATTCAAGTCTGATAGAGGAAACCACCAGCGCCGGATGACGCCGGTACGACCGCAATAATGGTTCCCCCTTCCAGCAACTGGATCGCATCCTCAACAGTACAGCGCCCCATTACTGATTACCCGCCAGATCCAGCTCTTGCTAGTCTTCATTGGGCTCTTCGGTCTTGGGCTCCAGCTCCGCCAGCTTGGCTTTCAGCTCCTGAAACGCATCGACATCTTCCCGGCTCAGAGTCAGGGTGAACGTTTCCCCATCATCGTTCGACTTGATGTTATCCAGGCGACTGGTGATAGAGCTCACGCCTCGGTGCATGACTTCAACCACTTTTTTGCCCAGGCGGGGACCTTTCTCGACAGACTTTTTGGTCAGTTTTTTCGGGGGCTTCTTGCCGCCATTGCCATTGGCATTGGCCTGATCTTCCTGCGCTTTTTTCAGGATCTCAACAGCGTTGGTGCCGTGCTCGTTGTAGAGCTCCTGAGCATAGGTGGCAGCCACTGAGCCTTCCTGAATCATCCGTTTCAGCTCCAGAGGCATCTCCAGAAGGGCTCGGGCGATACGAACGTGCTCAGCCGAACGACCAACACGCTGGGCAATCATCTGGTCACTCCACCCCCAGTTTGCAAGCCGAGCGTAGATCACCGCTCGCTCAAGCGGAGAAAGAGGGAGCCCGTCGTTGCTGGTGGCGATGAGAAGGCTTTGTTCAGCTTCATCGCCTTTATGCTCACGACCTGCACGAACTGAATGTCGGCACCTTCCTCGATAGCGAGCAAGATGGCGCGGCGACGGCGATGCCCTTCACGGACATACACCTTTCCGTCGATAACCTTGACGATGATCGGCGGAACATAGTCACCACGCTTGTAGGCATCGGCCAGCACTCGAATACCAGCTTTGATGTCAGGGCGCTCGTAGTAGTTCTCGCAGAAAGCGCCACGGGTGTTAAGCCCTTCTTCTTCCAGCAGAAGCTGGGGAGCAATAGTGAATCCATCCCCCTTTTTCAGTTCTTCGGGGGCGGTTACGCCTTTGAGAGCGCGGAGTGAGTTGATAGCAGCCATTCGTTGGTTCTCCTTGTGACTTGCTCACTTTATAGAATCACTTTTTGATACTGTAAACAATAAAAAGACACCTTGCAAGACTTTCACATGTGAAAGTTTTATTTGTTCGCTGAGTCGTCTTGCTCCGACTCAATCATCATTTTTCGCATCACTGCTATGATGGCTTGTGCCGGTTGAGCGCCACCGAGGAGCTGGCTCTTTCCGGTCTGGTTGTCCACGACAAAGGTTGCAGGTGTACCATTAACGCCGTAACTCTTAGCCTTCTGGATGTCAGCTTGAACTTTTTCTTCGTACTTGCCAGAGCTGAGACACTCACGGAAAGCATCCAGATCAGCGCCTACACCAGTGACCACGGAAGCAAGGTCATCAACGCCACGACCATTACCTTGGGAACGGTGGAATACATCATTAATAAAGACCCAGAAGCCTCTATTGCCCTTCTGCTCTGCAATACATTCAGCGGCCAGAGCTTCCTTATGGGCAGCAGGGTTATGGAAGTCGAGCGGCATGTGCTTCCACTGCCAGTTCACATTGCCTTTGCTGGCATCCACAATCTGTTTCGGTGTGTCATGGAATTGCTTACAGAACGGACACTCCAAATCAGAAAACTCCACCAGCGTGAATCGAGCACCAAGGTCCCCATAGATGTGTTTGCCATCTTCGACCTTTTCAGGTGCAGCCTCGAACTGGGCATACTTCTGATCGATGTCAGCTTGTTGTTTCTGCGCGATAAACTTGTTGATGCTTTCGGCCACAGCAGCTTCAAACTCTGCCTTGCTTTTGAAGGTGATGCCTTCGGCATCCTTCACCTGGTTGACCGTAGATTTCACGCTGGCGATTTCTTGCGCCAGCTCCTTCTCTTTCACGAACTGGTAAATGCCGAGGCCGGTTCCTACGAGTCCCAAAAGAACGGAGGCAACAACCCCGAGGCGTAGCGTTTTGGTGCTTTGTTCTGTCATGTCAAACTGCTCCTATCAGTAAACTTTCACAGCGCTGAGTTCTTGCACAAAAGAACTGGCTTCGAGCTTGGCTCGTTGAGTCAGTCTCCGGATGATGTCTTCGGTTGGTGTGTAATCCACCATACTGGTCTGGTGAATGACATCTCGCGCCACGGAGTTCAAACTACCCAGTCCATCAATCAGACCAATCTCTTTGGCCTGTTCACCGTTCCAGAGCAATCCAGAAAACACCTCTGGGTCGTCTTTCAGTCGATCACCCCTACCTGCTTTCACTCGCTCGATGAACTGCTGGTGGGTTTTTGATAGAACGCCTTCCCAGAACGTCTTCATGTCAGCGGTAAGAGGGGAGAATGGATCGAGAAGCGCTTTATGCTCTCCGGAGGTGATAGCCCGGCGCTCGATGCCGAGTTTGTCCATCAAGCCGGTAAACCCGAACCCAGAGCTGATAACGCCGATAGAACCGATCAGACTGGAGCGATCAGCGTAAATCTCATCCGCCGCAGAGGCGATGTAGTAACCGCCTGAGGCACCAATGTCATCAATGATTGCGTAGACCTTTTTATCCGGATGCAAAGCTCGCTGCGCCTTCACTTCTTCATAAATTCGCCCTGCTTGAACAGGGCTTCCGCCAGGGCTGTTGATCCGAAGCACGACGGCTTGGGAGTTAGGGTTGTTGAAAGCAGCTTGAATGGACGGGATAAGGTGATCAGCATCTGCAAGTGTGCCAGCAGCAATTTCGCCACGGATGTTGATATACGCTGTGTGAGGGGCTCCCACTTTGGCGCTTTGCCACGGCATCCCACCTGGATTAGATGCCAAGATGATGAAACCGATCATGAGAAGCACAAAACCCGAAGCCCTGAGCACACGGATCATGGTCCGCCAGCGGCGGTCTTTCACCTGCTCTTTGTGGAGGGTGAACATGTATTTCTCGATGAGTTCTTTCTCCCAGGGGATCTCTTTGTTTTCAGCCATTAGTCTTTCCTTTTGCATGTTTCGATAATTTGTCCCCAGAACTCTTCATCAGCGCTATCAGCCCGTTCTTTGACTTTCTGGTAAACAAGGTTGGTGTTGAGCTTGTGCTCCCGGCAGAACTGCGCGACGTTGCTGTAGGTCCTGTCCAGATAGGTGAAGGGTTTTCCTTTACCTTTCTTCTTGGCGAGGATGAGTTTCCACTCATCATTGGTGAGCTTGTCTGCGGCCTTTCCTTTTTCCGCAATGCGCCTACGCACAGTTACTGGGTCAAGTCCATGCGCTCTGGCTATGCTGGCAACGCAATTAAACTTCCGACCGTCAATCAGTACGGTAGGCAAATCCCCTGCGGCGGCTTCTTTGAACCGAAAACCTCTGTGTCCGGGCTTGAAGATCCCCGGTGCAAGTTGCTCCCGGAACTCGATCTCTTGTTCTGACCTGACAAACTTGCTGTCGATTTTGCTAAGCATGTACTTAGCCCGAGCGATTACCTGGTAAAGCGTCTTCTCCAGGAGCATGGCGTCAGCAGCTCGACTCGGAAGACCAATGTCGTCTTCTTGCTCGATACCCAACATTTCTGCATGGCTGGAGCCTTCGGCATGTCGGAAACAGCCGTCGTACTCAAAAAGAAAGGAGGCCAAACCTCCTCTCAGCTTTGCTTTGAACCGGGTATTGGCCGCGTTCTCTGGCGCTGGTGCCAGCTCGGACACTTTTAGCGGCCAACTTCCGTAGGTCTTCCTCTCCAATCCGGCATCCTGGCTGCATAACCTGAGCCAGAGCAGATTCATCAGCACACCCGCGTTCTTTCAGCTCAGCCAAGAGGTAGGGAACTCGTACTACCCCCATAAGCTCAAGCTCCCTGAATCGCGTGGACCACCAGCTCACAGAGTTTCCCGTACACAGGAGCCAGGCAGAGTGAAGCCATCACCATGCCAAAGGCTTTCGATGGAGCCTCTTTGGCGAACTTGGTCAACCACGGCATCATGCCGCACAGAGCAGCAACCATAGCGCCAGCCATCCCCAGGGAAGGGAATGCCATCACTTGGGCCAGAATGAAGAAACACTGGGCGTATGCCGCATAGGTCATCGCCTTCTTATCTGCTGCCGTGAACTCCACGGCATCTACGCTTTTGACTTTTTCCATCACATTGTCCTCATGCAACATCAGGTTTTCCGAAAAATCTCTCATACACTTCGAGGTCGAAGGCCAGTATGGTCTTTGCTGCCTTTTCACTAAGCTGGTGGAGGCTAAGCATCTGAACCTTATCAGTGCCGGTCACTTGCAGGTCCACTGCGAACCACATCCCACCTTTGGTTACGGCCAGAACTTGCACCGCCCAGAGCTTGTCGAACGCAATGACGTTCAACGCTTCAAACGCATCCTTCGCAGCTCTAAACCGGCTCCGGACAGCATCTTGTTGCTTCCAAGCCATGAACTGGAGAAGGGTCATTCCACCAGCCATAAGGGTGATAAAACTCAAACCATTGGCGGCAGCTACGACAGTCGCTACCAAGGACCCCAACATGACGAAGCGGTTATGTTTAAGCTGGGCCACTATTCACCTCCTATACCAACCAGCGTACAGGACTTTTCAAAAATGCAACCCCGCCTAGCTGCCCAATTCGGGCAACCCTAATTCAATCCAGAACTTTCACATGTGAAACTTTCCGCCACAGGAACAGGAGGGTTTTACCTGACCAGAACGGATGGATTGGTAGCGGTGCCACAGCTTGACCACTTCTTTTTCGCTGAGAAGGTTTGTCTTGATGTAACGGACTCTATCCCCGTCCGCTGTCTCAACAACGGTTCGGACATAGCCGTACTTGGCAACGGGTGCCTTGTACTTGTGTGACAGAATTACCCGGTAAACCGAGAGCTGGATAATGTCCGACTCATAGATGTGGTTTACCTGGCGTAGCTTGGTGTCCAAGGGAATGAGAACCCCATTCTTGGTTTGGTACACCTGGTCAACCCTGCCGTGCATGGGCACCGGCTGTGTGGTTGATACGTCCTGTTCGGACAAAAACAGAGTGGCCGAGCGCAGCTCATAAGGCATGTTCTCTGATTTCCACCACGCCCAGGTGTCTCCAATGCCGCGTTTGCGCCACTGGTCCACTTTCGCAATGACGAAAGGGGCGATGATCAGGACGAATATCCAGAGAACTGCCTTCATGACTACCTCCGGCCCCTAAACCACTCAGGATGATTGGATACATCCATGTTCTTAACCTGTGATGAGAAGACCAGTACCTCTTGGGTCGTCAGGACGGTCTCAGGAGCCCGAGCGATGAAAGGTCTCAGCAATCCAGAACCTGCGTAGATATTGATGACCATGTGCAATCGCTCTGTTGCTCCAGACACTCTCCGCCAGCTCCGGTAGGTTTCTGTTGATTTGGTATAACCAACCAAGGCAGGAGCCAGCGTGTCGGAGGTAAGGTGAAGAGGCAGCTTTATCGTGTCGAAGTCAGCCTGCTTGATAGTGAACAGACGGATGTGATCGTTGCGGTAGTCACGTACATAGATGACATGACTCTCAAATGGGTTGGAGTGGTTAAAGGCATCCATACCCTAGCCAGCAGCCTCAAGATGTGCGTTTGACACTGACTTGTCGTAATCAAATTCCACGCTATTACTCTCCGTCTTGTCGTTCAGGAACTTTCACATGTGAAAGTTTTCCGTCGGTCATGATGTCCAGGACAGCTTTGCCCAGCCTCATCCCTTTATGGTTTTGAACCGGGTCTCCCTTGTAGAAGAATCCTGGTTCGTTATCGGGATGGAATACCCCGTGAGGAATGTTGTCGTGATCGCCAAGCCACATACGTAGCCTTAGATCCACCAGCCACCCATCATCCAGGACAACCCAGAAATGCGGTGTCACGATGTCCTTGGTATGTTCGTTTCGCACAAAGCCATACATGCAGTCGTGCGGGACACCCGCTTCATTCAGTAGGTGGCTTACCGCCCATGTCATGTTGTCACATTCCATCTGGCAGTCATCCAAGGTCATAAGGACAGCTTCCAGTTCCCGGTGCCACTCCGTCATCTGCTTGGCCGCAGGTTTCACCACCAGCTCGTTTTTGTTTTCTGCCAAGATGATGTCATCCTCATCAATATTGCATTCGTCTATCGCTTCCGAACGGATGGATACGGCCTCATCCCAGTCATCGCTCGATCCGAGAATGCTCCAACCCTCAAGGCCATAATTCACCCATACGATGAACCGCTTTATCGTTTTCATGTGCGGCCCCCTTTAACCGTGCAACGTTCCCACATACTCACCCCTTCAAACTGTAACCCCACCAAAAGACCACTTATTGATGATTTTCAATCAACAGCGGTAGGTTGTTCCTGAGCTAACCTCACTGAAAAACCACCTTTAGATTGCTTTCTGGTGCTTATCAAGTTCTCCTGAGTGATTAGTCGTTCTGAAAACTTTACTTTTCATAGTATCATTTTATAATACTACAATATATAAAAACAACCCAGTAAAGTAAAAAGAGCGACTTATGTTTAGACGAGGAAACCAAGGAGATTTGTTCGATGACCTAGTGGTGGTGCCATCCCTGGAGTCGGTCCTTACCGGCATATCCTCCAATCAGCTTTGTGACGATAGAACAACGTACTTTTCAGCCCCGGATGTGGACTTGAGTTTGTACGACCACATCATTGTTTGCCTATCCGGAGGGAAGGACTCGATAGCTGCGTATTTGCGGCTGGTGGACATAGGTGTTGATAAGTCAAAAGTGGAGTTCTGACACCATGATGTTGATGGTCAGGAGGGCAGTTCGCTTATGGATTGGGCTTTCATGCACGATTACTGCCGTCAGCTCGGGGAGGAATTGGGTATCCCAATGTACTTCTCGTGGCTTGAGGGCGGTTTTGAGGGCGAAATGCTCAAGGAGAACACCTACAGCCACCCCCATCGTGTAGAAACGCCTGAGGGGCTTCTAGTGCTGCCTAGAGACCATAATCGCTCTAAGCCTGGTACACGTCTTCGTTTTCCCCAACAGTCGCCGTCACTGCAAACAAGGTGGTGTTCATCGGCCTTGAAGATTGATGTTGGCCGCAGAGCTCTTAATAACCAAGATCGCTTCAAAGGGAAGAAGATCCTTTTTATCACTGGTGAGCGCCGGGAGGAAAGTGCAAACAGATCCAAGTACAACCAGCTTGAGGCTCACGCCTGTGACAGAAGATATGGGAAGACTGCACGGTTAGTGGATGCTTGGAGGCCAGTTCTTCATTGGACTGAGGAGGAGGTGTGGGAAGTGATTGAGCGTCACCGCATCCTGGCTCCAGTTCCTTATTGCCTTGGTTGGAGCCGGTCGTCGTGCATGACCTGCATCTACAACTCACAGCGCATCTGGTCCACGATCCGTCACTACTGGCCTGATAGAGCTGGGAAAATTGCTCAGTATGAGCAAACCTTTGGTGTGACGGTATCAAGAAAAAAAATCGACGTCATAGATTTAGGTTCTACTGTTTCGCCGATACAGATTAGTGATGTTGAGGCATTGGAGCAGGTATCCAGAGAAGATTATACGCTCCCGATCTTTGTGCCAGAGGGGCAAAAGTGGGTTCTCCCTGGTGGCGCATTTGGCCGAGAGTCCTGTGGTTCTGATTGATTTGTGCAGAGGTTGCAATGTTGGATTTTGTTCTTTTGGTGTTTGTGGGTTTGGCATTGGTAGGCTCGCATTACTGGGGATGCAGTATGGTTTCCTGAGTGAGTCTATCCTGAGGGAACATGCTCTTATCTCTGTGGTGGTAGTGCTGCTTTGCGGACTTGGTTCGTTGCGTTTCAGTGGATCGTTCGAAGGATCTCTGGAAGATCGGTCAGTGTCATTTCCGCTATCAAAGCTGTGATGTACGAGTCTGGTTACTTTGTTCTGTGGATGCTCGTATTGTTGGTGATACTCGTCCTGTTCGGCCTTATATGTGAGACTTTTTTCTAAGAAAACAATGTTGATTGTTTTCTGTTCAACGATCATAAGGATAAATATAAAGATCTTTAGATCTTTGTATAAAGGATTAAAAGCGGTTAAAGACAGGTTAGCCGCTCTAAAAAGTACCTTAACCCACTGACAATGTTATCTTTTCCTGTTTTATTCCGTGCAACGAACCCACATAGTTACGTGCAGTGTTCCCATAGGTTGTCGTGCAACGCTCCCACATGCCTTTGGATCTTATCCACCGTTATCCACACGGAACCCCTTTTTTTTCCACAAAATCTTTGAAAAACAGAGGTTCGTGTAGAGTTCCCATATATCCGCTCTTGCGTTCGTGCAATAGACCCATATGTTTGATGTGAAACGTGCAGTTGTCCCACATATTATCTTCTAGCGTGCAATGCACCCACATATCAAAATCTGGTCGTTTTTTGTACCGTGCGGCGAACCCACATGTGACCGTGCAATGTACCCACATATCAAACTCCTGTTTATGCACAGGAAATGTGGATAACTTTTGGCCTATTTTTGTGTGCGCGTGATCACTTTTTGGGCTGTTGGGGTTATTTTGTGGGTGTCAATCTTTGTTCTGCTTTGTCAATCGTGCAGATAACCCACATATCAAGATGCCCTATGCTAACTTTCGTGCAACGATCCCATATATCAAACCTTATAACGCGCAGGTTTCCCACACCCTCAACCCTTGATTATCAATGTCTTACGTGTACGGACTGAGCGCTGAGTGGGCTATCCTCACGTAATCAGAGCTTCGCTTGCACACTACATGCACTTCGTTTTCGATTATCGTGCAACGATCCCACATATATAGCTCCAGCCCTCTCTGTATCTGGGCTCCAGTTCGCAGCATCTGTGCAGCTCACCCATATAGGAGGTATGCCGTTTCTGGCCTAACACGTATCCGCGCTTCAAGTGCTTTCTCCTGGCATGAAAAAAGGCGCTTACGCGCCTCTCTGTTCTAGCCCTGGGGGTTAGGAGCTGCTGATGACTACCTCTCCTTGCGCTGGCGCTCATCAATGATGTCGTGGTCGATCATGCCTTGCTTGATGGCTCTCTGTTCTGTTTGCTGCTTACGCTTGTTGGATGCCATCACTTGCTTCACAAAGTTCTCATGAGGCCTTATGACGTAACGCACGTCTATTACTTTGCGGCCATCCTTAATCTGGTTCGCGTCGTAGTCGCTTATGACCTCTTGTTTGATAAGGGCCTCCAGCGCGAGTTTCATTGCCCTGACGTTTTCTGGCATTCGAGGGCTTAACTCACGAGGGCTTTGAGTCAGAAAGCTGATAAGCGAAGGGGTGTATGGCGAATCTGGGGATGCTTGAGTCCAGTAGTGACTCATTCTCTTGTAGATGTACCGGGCGAGAGGGGAGCGGATTTGCATTCCGATCTTGTAGTTGTACTGACGAAACGACAAATTCATGATCGATTCGTTGACCAGCGGATTGAACTGTACGTAGCACCTGGCGTTACCGCCTTTCTTGCGGAACTCACCTCTGGTGGTCAAGCCTACCATCGGGAAGAAGCTGGAGCTGATGAAGGCTTCACCGTCATTACTGATACATTCGAGTGTTGCGCCGCGACAAACTTGAATCGCTTCCTTGATCTCGTTCAGGTTGTAACCGTGACCCATCTTCGACAGTTCTTTCTGGAGTTCGTACAGAGTGAACATAACTCCAGCTTTGCCCTCGATCATGTGCCCTTTGCCGTTCACCGCGAGCTTGCGTAGCGCGTCCTCAAGGATTTCCTCTCGCTGTCCTGCATAGATCAGAACGGTTCTCCCGTCATCTTTCTCGATGATGGCTGGTTTCACTTTTACCGTGAATTGCTGACCTCTGATTGTGCATTGTCGCGTCACTACAGCGTTAGAAAGATCTTCGTGCTCTCTCTTTTGGTCCCAGATGTACTTGGGCAGCGCATCGTAAATTTCGATAGTGTTGGAGTAGTCGTCTTTTTTGGCCGGAGATTCAATGATCTCAAACAGGCTCATTTGTGGTGAGTCTTTGATTACGTCGAGTTTCTCCAGGTCTTTGTCTTTGGTTCTCTTGCTCATGATTGTTCCGTCGATACTATCTAGCTGGTGGTCCATGCCGCCAGCAGTGTCAATACTCCCGCCGCTACCGTTGCTGCAAACACTAGCTGGTAGATGCGACGCTTAGCCCCCGCAGCACTGTTCATGAAGCGCAGGGCAGCAGCCTCATACCGGAAATGGGCGAACTCACCCCGTAGAGTGTTATCAGTCCCCTGTGGCGATTGTGGGCGTTTTGACAGGGCAGGGCGAGGATGGTTGGCGACTTTCCTGATCATCGCTTCACATTTCCCCAGCTTCGCCAGTTCGGTAGCCGCTACAGATGCTGTCATGTTGTCACACCTCGTCGTTGTGTGTCTTGTTTAGAAGCCGCTCATACTCGTTGAGCGCTCTGCGGATTTTGGCTAATGCTGTCGCTCTTTGTCTTAACGCAGCATACCTGCCCTCTACTTGCTGGATCAGTTCTTGTGCCCAAGCTGGCTCTTTCTTGAAATGAGACATGCTATAAGCGTGTCCGCGACCCTTCTTGATGTGTGTCGATAGAACCCTTTTCTTTTGGCCGGGTACTTGCTCAACAAATCTGTTGCGATACCACTCTGCTACGAGTGATACGCCGAGTATGCGAACCCTTGTACCGACGCGCCCTTGTTCGTCCTCTGACGCTTCTTCACGCGCAGATTTGTGTGCGCTCCAGTACATATCCGCTTCCTGCTGCGCTTCGACAGCAAGAACCGCTAAGGCGTGATCCAGTTTGCTACGTACCTGTGCAACAAAGTCACGACCTTCTGTTTCTAGCAGATCCTCTGTTATCTCGGATCGTTCATCTTCGAGCTTAGGATCTAGCAGATCTAACCATCGTTCCATTGGTAGACTCACCTCACAACCCTCCCAATTCCTATCCAATTCCTATCCACATGACTATTTATCTGGAATTTAACGCTGATCATTCCATTACTGGAATCTAAATTTGTTACTAGGCTACCCCATCTTTGGAATTTGTCAAATATCCCTCTATCTATCTGGAATCTTGCCTAAACGTTTCTGTGGTGTGATTTATAGTTGTGAATTTTCAGCCAAAGATTCCAAATATATTGGATAACGGATGCTAGATTCCGAAAAACTCTTTCACTCCAAACTGTAGTGGTGGACGGAAAGCGGCTTTTGATTGAGATAGAGTTCCGTGGCTCTGGATCTATCCGTGCAGCGTTCCCATAGGTTTCTTCGACAACCGATCAAAAAGCCATCGAAAAGCAACCTAAACGCCCCTTTTGGGCAACTACAGAGGCTATCTGGTAGCGCCTTTAACTTTATTCTCTCTCCATCACAAGCAAAACAATCTAAAAGCAATCTCTGGAGGATTTCATGAATCAATTTGTTCTGGGTTTGGACATTGGCTACTCCAACCTGAAAATAGTAATGGGTCATAAAGGCGGGGAAGCTCGCACTATTGTTATGCCTGTCGGGGCTGGCCCACTGGATCTAATGCCACAGCAGTTAACTGGTGGTGCTGGGACCAGTATTCAGGTTGTTATTGATGGGGAGAAATGGGTTGCCGGTGTTGAACCGGAGCGCCTACAAGGATGGGAACGCGAACTTCACGGTGACTACCCTTCGACTAATCCGTACAAAGCGCTGTTTTACGCAGCACTCCTAATGTCTGAGCAGAAGGAAATTGATGTACTGGTGACAGGCCTCCCAGTAAATCAGTACATGGAAGTCGAACGCAGAGAAGCATTGAAAGCGAGACTGGAAGGTGAGCATCAGATCACTCCAAAACGCACGGTGTCAGTTAAATCTGTCGTTGTTGTGCCTCAGCCTGCTGGCGCTTACATGGACGTTGTTAGCTCAACCAAAGACCAAGATCTGCTCGAAATCATCCAGGGAGGGAAAACCGTAGTGATTGACCCAGGATTTTTCTCCGTGGACTGGGTAGCGCTTGAAGAAGGAGAAGTCCGTTACCACTCATCGGGAACTAGCCTCAAGGCTATGTCGGTACTGTTGCAGGAAACGGATAGGTTTATCCAGGAGGATCATGGTGGCGCTCCTGGCATTGAGAAAATCGAGAAAGCCATCCGCGCCGGGAAAAGCGAAATTTTTCTCTACGGTGAGAAAGTGTCAATCCAAGACTACTTCAAGAAAGCATCGGCCAAAGTAGCTCAAAATGCACTGGTGCCTATGCGTAAGTCGATGCGCGAGGACGGGATGGATGCTGACGTAGTTCTACTTGCTGGTGGTGGTGCTGAGGCATACCGTGATGCGGCCAAGGAACTCTTCCCTAAGAGCAAAATTGTACTGCCGAACGAATCTGTGGCTTCCAATGCCAGGGGCTTCTGGTTCTGCGGCTGATAAATAGGAGGTCGCGGTGTCTGTTAGCAAATGGGATGGAAAAATATCTAATCTGAATATATCAGAGCAGGCTTTTCCAGAGCTATATCGTGAACTGTCCCAAATGCAGCATAAGGCGCGTAGTGATCGGCTACGCGCCCTTGCTCTATTGGGTCTTTATTCTCTTCGATTTTCTGGCAACATTGGTTCTTTTGAGCAACAGAGTTCAGAGCGTCAACCTGCATTGGTTCAACCCGAGCCGGAGCGATTGGATGATAAGCTGAACTCTCAGCGCGATTCACTTAAAGGAAAACTGTTGGGCTCCGTATGACATGAAAGACCACGAGGAGTTCTCTACGCTATCAGCGGCTGAGCGTAGAGAGTTAATAATCGCAGAATTAAAGCGAAAAAGCCGCATAAGAACCCTGTTGCGAGGTCTCCCACTGGATGAAGTTAGGGAGATCATAGACAGAATGAAAGGTGTACTTAATGAACTGGAGGAAGAGTACAAAAAACGAGAAGAAGAAGAGCGAGAAAAGCGAGCTCAGGCCGAAAGGATAATGAGCGACATGGAATCTTGCGGCGTGGACATCAGCCTTCTCAACGAGATGTTCACAAGCAAATCAGAACCTGATAATGCTAAATATTCAAAAGACGGGGTATCTTGGAGTGGTCAAGGGCGTCGTCCAGATGCTTTCAAGGGGCTTGGTGCGGTCGAGTTAGAGCGCTACCGGATACCTCAGAAGAAGTAAAAAAAATGAGCGCCGCAAGGTTGAGGCGCTCATCTTTCGGTGAAAATGTCATAGTTTACTCAAGCACACTCTTTCTCCCCACCACCATGCCTTCCTTGTTCTTTGCAGAACGGACATTCAACGCAGGTTCTTTGATTAACTGAGGTGAAGTACGTGCATTTGCAATTATCGCACTCCTCCAGCATTGCATCTCCACTTCGCAGCTCCGAAGCAAGACACCATGCGTCAGTAATATCGAACGGAGCCCATCGAGCGCCTTTCATACCTGGTACTTCTTTGCGGATTGCGTGGTACATCCTGAAAGCCTTATTTAAGGCTTTGATGTTCACTGAACGCAACACAGCGTCACCACCAATGTTGAAGTAGAGTTGCATTAGAAGAGATGCCTGAATCTTGGATGTGTGACTATGAATAAGAGTCGCACCACCCCTGAACGTCCTGGATTTTCGTTCCAAGGTGTATCCATCTCTCTCCAGATCCTGATAAAGCCGTCGCACCTGTTTGTAGGTCAAGCCGGTCTCGATCATGATGATTTTTGTGATGTATCCGGCGAGAGCCATGTGCCTGGCTGTGACCCAGCGACCCAATGTTCCAGAGTTGCCAATGTTCATCTCCACCTCCCACGTCCCTGTAGAGACTGTTGTAGTTTTTTCAAAACTGGGTGAGTTACTTCTTCACGGCTCTCATCAAGTATTTCTTCAATGATGCTCGGAGCAAAACGGAGCGAGAAGTGCGTCACCGTTGTTCCAGACATGTGACGCAATTGACTGTCTGTTGCCTTGGCAACTAGCTCTGCAAGTTCTCTCGAAACCCCGAATACCTCTTTAGCCATCTCAGGGTCTCTTGAGGCAACTCGGTTAAATAGCAACCAGTAAGCAGCATCAAACTCATCGACGTTGTGGTTGATAAACACAACCGGATCGTAGGCCCCAGATAGCCTCGTAATGATGTTCTGCTTTGCCGTTTCGAGCTTGAAAGAAATTAATACACCAGAGGCAAGAGCTTCTAATTGAGGGGATGTCGCCAGTGACAACTGGCGAACAGTACCCATGCTCAAAGAAAATTGAGAGGCCGCATCCTCTGGACGTTCTTTTGCCAGAGTACATAGCAAGTTCCACAGAGTCAGATCGAACTCGTAGACATTTCTATCTGCTTGCTCTTGATCAAGGTTGACAGCTCTGACGTCCCACGCCCCAATAATATCCAGTTCCAACATCTCGCCCCTCACAGATCACGAAGGTTGCGATAGATAGCCAGAATTCGGCTACCGTAATTTCTGGCGCGGATTTCGTCTTCCCAGGCATGATAACGACCAATGCCTAGCTCCAAGTCATTTGGAGATGACTTAATAGCCTCCGACAGCACTTCCGCCCCGACCATGACGTTAGTTTCGGGGTCAAGAAGATCTGCCGGTGAAGAAACTCTGTGACCATTCCAACGAATATTCACTTGCATGAAACCGACATCAATGGCACGACCATACTCCTGCTGAAATTCAACCAGCTTAGCTTTCGCTTGGTCTTCCGACTTCGCATAGAAAGGCAGTCCCGGTACGCGCAGCGTCCACGGCCAGGGACTTATTGCTCCATCACCTCTACCAGAGGCGGATTCGGCCAATGCGACTGAATACACCAGAAGAGGGTCGAGGTTGTGGGCTTTCGCCGCTTTGTCGAAGACTGTCCCACTCAGGTCAATAGCATTCGCTATTGACGTCAGGAAAGCCGCAGACAGAGCCAATGCCTTGGCTGTGTTTTTCATTAGCTTGCCTCCTTATGTCTGAGTGGTATCTCGTGAACTACGTCATACCGCTCCGGCCAAATTTCAGACGGCTTCATGCCTAAAGCTGTAGCTATCTCATGCTCCCAACGAGGGCTGGGCTTGTAGAGAGCTGTAGACACCACCTGCCGAGATGTTTTGTGTTTTCTGCCCAATGCGGCCAGAGAAAGTCCTTGGATCTTGAGTTTGTACTTGATCCATTCGCGTTTTTTCTCTGGGTCGCTTGGGATGTCTATCACTTGGCATTTATCCATTGTTGTTGCCACCCCTTAAACTGCGTTTTTGCCCATACAAAAAGTGAGTTATTCAATGAACGCTTTTAGAGTTTCTCTATTGTCACAAACTGACATATTTTGCGCCTTTATAAGCCCAATATATGATGCTGTCAACAATAAAAATCCTTTAAAAACATACACTTAACTTTGTATCGACGGAGCAAAGTTACAATACTGTTAGTAATCAATGGGATACGGATATTTTTGCAATGGCAATTAGAAAGTGCGCCAAAGGAATGGCGTAAATAGCGCACTGCGGGTGCGTTATTTTGAGATATTTAATAGCGTTTAGGTATAAGTGATTTTTGGGATACAGCGAGGGCTGAAATTGCGAATACAGCAAGAGCTGAGGAGGGTAGGGTAGGCAAAGGCACTCCCCAACCACACAAGGATGATGGTGTTAACTGGATGAGATATTTGGAAAAGAAAACTCTGCGAAGATGCAGATGGGAACCAGAGCGTTAGCAATGGCCTATTCCATAGTGTATGCGATCTGTTTGACATGTTCAACTATGTAATGCTTTGTCAACAAATGCCGTGTTCCGTAAGGGGAAAACTTTCACATGTGAAAGTTTCAGAGAGAATTCTAGTTATAAAAATTGGCAATGGAATACTTGTTCAACAAAAAATAGTCAAAATTTCACAGTTGCATATTTTGATGCCGTGGTAAACTAGAGGTAATGAGTGAGGGGGGTGGTATGAAACATGTGATCAATATTCTACTTTTGGGGATGGTTCTTCTTGGGATAGCCATGATGGCTGATACCACTTGGGGGCTTGGTGTGGCGCTTGCTCCTTTTGCTGTGTGGGGTTCTCGTTTCCTGTTCTTCATTCACAAAAGTCCTTGGGCTGCTGTAGTTTTTTGGGGCGGAGTCGCCTACTTCCAATGGCAAGTTGCTTTGGCTGTCGGGATTCTGTTTGGACTATCATGCTTCATTCGCTCTGCTCGGTCAGCGTATAAAGAGGCACCGCCTATTCGACGTAGGAAGAAACACGCTGGTGGATTTCAAGATTCTTATGACTTTGACCAACGATACCATATTGGAGCTGGAGACGAATAAGGGGGCCATGAGGCCCCCTTATTATTGGATTGTTTTTTAGAACCGCTGATTTGCTATGTTGTACCCCCTCACGGCAGTTAAATAACTCCCTGAACGATCTCCGGCATCCGTCGAGTTCTGCAATACGTTTACCAATTTGTCTGTAAACTCCTCATTTTGCTGGGAAAGAATAGGCTGACCCCCTTCCATCATTGGTGAACCATCCGGATTGCGTTCTGCATACTCCATCTTTAGGTTCTGAACAGCCTGATTCATGCGGCCTTCATTTGTATCAAACGATTCAGCATAAACAGCGGATTGAGCTTGGGTAAGCCCATAGCGGCTTTGAGCGATAGATTGCATCGTCTCTTTAAACTCATCACCGTACTGGTTCATGAACTGTTGTGCTGCTCCACCACCGGCCTCTGCGGCAGAAGATAGAGCTGCTGCATAGAACGCTCCGCGCTCCTCAAGGCTCATACCTTTAGCTGCTTCCGATAGGTCAGATTTCCCAGTTAGCCATTCTTTAGCTGCATCGTAACCGCTTGCAGCGGCGCCCATGACGTTACGACCTAGTTTAGCCATGCCAACCATCGCGTCACCGGCCCAACCGAACTCTTCTTGAACAGCTTGGTCTCCTCGTTGAGTTGCCGCGATGAACTGGTCGCGTTGCTCAGGTGTCATTGTTCTCATTTGATCCATTGCTTTAGAAAAGACGTCAGCGCCAGCTTGACCTCCGGCGATAAGAGCTCCACCAGCTTGCTCAGCTCTACGTCCCATCCAGTCTGAGGAGTTATCCCAGGCCCCCCATCCCGAAGCGCTCCAAGACATTTCAGGTAAAGAGTTCATAAGATTGTCCTGCGCTTTTTTAAGTCCAGGGGCTGACACATTCCGTTCTGTTTGCTGCGCTTTATTGTCAAGAGCTGCTGTCCCAGCAGTATGTTCATTTTGAACAAGAGGGCTATTTGTTGGCAACTGACCTGCTTCTGATGCCGGATTGGTTCCTGCCATACCGGCAACATTCTCACGGAATCCAGTTGGGATGCTGGGACCACTGCCAACAGCTCCTTGAACCTGCCCTGATAACCCTTGAATATTCGGTCCCTCAATACCGTTATTTCCGTAGGCGTCACCACTAAACGCACCATTACGACCTGATGCGGTGTTTATCGCTTGTAGCGCGGCTTGATACCCTCCGAGTTCCTTGCCTTGTTCGTAGTTTTTGGAGTTGGTCATGGCTGTCATACGCGCTGCTGCCTGTGCCACTTGAGGTGACATTCCATAAGCCTGGTATCTTTGCTGTAGAGACGCCGCCTCGTCTTTAACAGACTGTGGTGCGGCATTACGGAAATAGTCGTTCAGTTGGTTCATGGCCGCAGGGGTTTGCGCTACCGCACCACCAAGAGTTTTAAAGTCGGTGTTAGTCATAGAGCCCATTTGGTTCTGGAGTTGGCTCATTGTAGTGAAGGTATCTGATGCGGACACCAACTCAGAGGCCGACTTAGACAGGTTCTGGGACAGGTTATCTCCCCATGTTTGCTTAAATGATTCACTACCAGAATGGCTGAAACCTTGAGCCAGTTGGTTCGTCAACGCTTGACTGTCGGTTTGCGAGTAGCTCACACCTTTCATAAACTGGGACACATCACTCGCTGACCAGCTTGAAGAGTCTTGAGTTGAGGACTCTGTTGCTCCCTTGGCCTGTGCTTTGATGTCGAGGACATCACTACCACCTGATTCTCCACCGCCACCAGCCGGAACAAGAGCCGTACTACTGGATTTAACTCCAGCAGCGGCCTTCATTGCTGCTCTGGCTTTGCCAACCATAGGCATAAGCATGGATGCAGCTTCATCCACATCGAGAGTGCCCATAGCCTGCATCGCAAAAGCACCTTTGACAGCATCAGAGTGGCTATCATCCACCTGAAACTTATCCATGAAATTCTTGGCTTGCTGGTTGATCAGTTGACTCTGAGCTGTGTTTTGGGACGAAACATTGCGCCCAACATTGGAGAGTCTCGAATAGGCTTGGTCCTGACTTACTCCATCAGAAAAACCTCTACCCAGAGTGCTCTGGAATGCTTCAGACTTCTGACTTTGTAACGCCTGTGCAGAACTAACTCCTGACGCCAAAGTGGAGCCAAGCGAGAAAGTGCTGATCATGCTTTCTACGCCGTTTGCAATCGCGCCACTGAACTGGTTGTGATTGTAAGCTGGCTGACTTTGCATAACCGGACCTTGCTTGAGTAGATCTGGAGTTTGCATCTTTTCGTCAACGTGGTCAGAACCACTGATTCTCGATGCCAAACTGGTGAAAGCGTAGGTACTACCTGTAACGATGAACAGAGAAATCACCGGGGTGGCTGCTGCCAACATCCCGCCTGTTGCTATCCAGTGTTGCAGCACATCTCCGGTTGAAGATAGTGCGTACATGGAGTTGAGACCACCAGCGCTGAGGCTAGACATCTCATTAGACGCTGCGGTATGAACAAAAAGGTTGATGATCGAGAGAACCGGCATCCATAGCTGAATCCAGAGGATGGTTTGTACATATTTACCGGCTAACTGGAGACCGAAGCTACCCATCACGACGATAAAGGCAATGATCGGGGTGATAGCGTAAATGAAGCCCTCAAAGAAAGTCAGCATTGGGCGGACAACGGTCATGAACATCGACTGCTCTGCGGCCCATTGCGTGTTCCGTTGCTGAATAGCTTGGTTGATCATCAGTGCAGAGCCATAGTCCTGGAGATCCTGATAACGTCCCGCTGCGGCTTCGTAATAGAGAGGCTCAAGAACGGCGGCTTTCAGGTAGTCGATTGATGATGTTGTAGTGGCTCCCATAGCTTGAAGAGAATCAGTCAGCTTCGTTAGGGCGTTATCGCCGGTTGATGTGTCTATGCCAAGCAAGCTGTTCAGGGCATCAACAACAACTGGACTGCTCAGGTTGGCAGTGGCAGTGCTAATTGCTACCCATCCGTCTGTACAGGTGTAGTCTGTCCCATCTGGGTTTGAAGTAGACAAATACAACCGAGTACCGTAGAGCTGCGAGTTGAAACGCAAAGCTGAATCGGTCGAGCGGTTCATTAACTCATCAAGGGACATGAGGTTGAGATCGACTTTAGTCAACGTGCATTCCCTGATGTAGTTGTTCCAAGAGCGTCTCACGTCAACGTAGCCGCCGCCATTTGCTGAGTTAAGAGCGGTGAATACCCCGGTGTCATAGGCTCGCCTTCTGACGTCGTTAAGCAGTTTCAACGTTTCGGAGAAATGGCTTTCCGTAACATTAGGGACGATCACGCCATACCCGGTTTCAAACAAATTGGTGATGGTGTATCCCACGTTGGATATGACGCCACCAGCAAAACCGACACCAATAGGTACATTGGCTACGACCCGAACTTGCCCAGTGTAAGCGTCCTCGATAGTCACTGTTGTAGTAGGGCCGAAGAAACAGGCATAAAGAATCCAACCAACCAAAACTTGTTGGAAGTTGATTTGCTTTGCGCCTTGAAAGACAGACTGAATACAGATCATTAAGACCCCGAGAAGGAGGCCAATATTGACCATCTTCTCGAAGTCTCCTGTGCCGGTGATCATTGATACTGCAATCAGAATTTGCTCCAGAAAGGCAGAGTCACCGATAGAGTAGATTGAAAAAGCTCCCATTCCAATGGCCCCTTAGTTCGTGCTAGGAGGATTGGACAAAGTTGCCAGCATGTATTTTTGCTTGCGGATGTTGTCCAGTAGGTTGTTGTATTTCTCAATCTGGCTTGAAAGATCGCCGTATTGAGAGGCCAGAATTGTGTATTCAGCGCGGATCTGCTGTTGTGATTGCGCCAACAGCTCCAGAGCCTCTTTCTTATAGGGTGACTTGCTGTTAGCCATCGCAATACGAGCTGCACGGAAGAACTCCTCCGAGAAGCTATACATCATCGTTAGGGCTATTGCGCCTGACGACTCGGTGGCGAACAGGCTGGCGCCGTCTTGTGAAAGAACAGACAAATTACGAACAATGGTGCCTATCCCGCCAGGGAGGTTAGAAACAAAGGCTTTTTCTGGGTCGGTTAAGGTTCCAGAGTTCGTTGCGTATTTGTAGATAACACCCGGCGTAGAACTGGTGCCCAGCAGCATGTCGGTGATCTGGTTCTTGATCCCTTTAAGCACTACAGTTTTATTGGTTGTCCCTGCACTCAAACAGTTGGTCGTATCACCATCACAGGAATAGATTTCAACGGAACCTCCTGAAATAAGGTCTGATAAGGTGATCTTGTTGCCTGGCAGAGTTGTCAGTGGTGTCGTTTTCGCACCCGAGCCGGTTGAGTTGGGGTCGTTTACCAGATCACCAATGATTACTGTGCCGGTTAAAGACATGATCGCTTCAAGCAGGGTGTTATCCCCGTACTGGAACCAAGTGTTGGCGTTGTTGCTCTTTAGTTGCTTCCAGACAATGTTGCCAATCATCTTGTTGTATTCATCCGGCTTGTTGGCTTTCAGTTCCTCCAACGGGCTCTTACCGCTGGTTTCCTGCTTGGACCCGAAAAAGTCTTCATAGAGGCCGGAAGTCGTAGCGGTGATAGAGGCGTCAGTTTTGTGTTTAACGTCCATGCTGCTGGTCAGGTCGTTAACGATCCCTTGAGCGAGCTGACAGGAATTTCCCAGATGTTGATTGAGTGCCTGGACCTTCTTCTGGAAGTTTTCTATCCATTTAGCCCCATCCGGAAAAACGTTATCCAGTGCAAGTTGGAAGGCATAACCTTTGGCGTTGGCTGCTACGGCGCGAAGGAGCTGGACAATTTGGTCGGCATTAATAAAGGAAAGTGACCCACCGAACAGATCAACACCACCACAACCGGCTTTCCATGATGGAGGGGCAAAGCTGACCAGGTTCTCATCAAAGATGCGGGTTTTGGCAGTGAATCTACCACCAGCTAAGACACCACGCCGTTGGCTTTCATAAACACCAGGAGGTGTTGCATTGCTCATTTCGTTGAACAGCTTGTCCATCTGAGACTGGAGGCCGTTTGCGGCTATTGCCTCTGTTGGAGCCATGAAGAGGCTGGCAGCCACACTCAGGGCAAGCAGGCTCCTTTTTACTGTCTTGTGCGTGACCATCTTAGTTCTCCTGTAATTTGTCCCGGATGTACTTCATAAGTTGCTCCGGTGGTACAAAGTTGTTTTTGTCTCCGCTCGCTTGTGATAGCTGTTTGAGGTCTGAGCCCAGCTCTGGTGAGGCCAAGCGTTCGGCTATGTTGTTTTCGAGGTTGAGCACCGGACGTGTGCGATTGAACTCTTCGTCAGTTACCCAACCGTTCCGTTTTGCTGCTACCAAGATCCTGTGGTTGAGCTCTGGAAGAGACATTGGTCCTTGTCCTATAGGTGCAAACTCACCGTCTGGGGATGCGAGGTAAACAGCAGGGAAAGTCACGATGCCAAGTTGTTTGGCATGGCCTTCATCGGTTTTGTAATGAGGGAAAAGGCCGCTGGGGAGCGGCTTGCCATCCATCGAGACAGGAATGATCGAAAAGCCTTCTCCCTGTTCCAGCATCTTGATGAGCGGTGCTTGCAAGTCGCTGTAGTCGTCGTCCGATTTGTAGAAGAAAAATATCCCCACGCGGTCGGCAACACTTTTGAGCAGCATATTTTTAGCGTTGCCAGCATCTCGGTCCACTTGCTGCGAAGCAAATGTGGCCGCAGGGCGTCTGGTGATTTCATCCAAAAAAGGATCACCGACAACGGCCAGCTCGGTTGCGTCGGAGAATTGTTCCGAACGATCTATCGCAAATCGCTGCAAGTAGAGGAACGTCCTGACGTTTTCAACTGTCGGGTCGTTCCAAGCCAAATCTTTGTACTTGGGTAAGTTCTCTCGGAACCATTCAGCCGAAAACATTTCCGGAGCGCTTGGTTGCGGATCGGTAGGCTTCGTAGGAACTGGCTTGGCTTCTGCCACCGGCTTCGGCTTAGGTTTTTCAGGTTTTTTCTCTGGTTCTTTTGGCTCTTCTTTGTACCAGAACCAGCCCTCTTCTTTTCGCTCATAGAAACCTGATCTCGTTCCATCTTGAGCCCAGGCCTGATGTGATGCTCCCAGCGTGAGCGCTGCTAGGAGCAGTAAGTTCAAAGGTGATTTTTTCATAGTCTCACGCACGTATTTTCCCATGTTCGATATGGTAGAGGTGGGAGGCGTGAAATTAGGCAGGTGTAAGCGCCCATTTAGGGCGCTTAGAGCGTTTTATTGTCATCCTTAAACCACCTCCTAGGGAGGTGGTGATTGTCCCTGTGAGGCTCTAGCCTGAAGGAAACCCATGTTGGAATATATCCACTTACTCACCACAAGTAAGAAGGAAATCACCATCATGGGTCTCTATAGAAGTTCATCACATGTATTTTGGCGTTGCAAATATCACTTGGTCTGGACCCCGAAGTATCGATTTAAGATACTTCGGGATAAAATAGGCAAGGAGCTTTATAGATCAATTTATATACTTTGCAACATGAAAGATTGTGAGGTATTGGAGTTAAATATTCAACCGGATCATGTTCACTTGGTTGTGATGATCCCGCGGAAATTATCGATATCGACGTTAATGGGAGTCCTGAAAGGGCGTAGTGCAATAAGGCTTTATAATAAGTTTCCGCATATACGTAAGAAGTTGTGGGGGAATCATTTTTGGGCGAGGGGTTATTTTGCGGATACAGTAGGCGTAAACGAAGAAATAATCAGACGGTATGTAAGGCATCAGGATAAAAAGGACCAAGAGTTTGACCAACAAATGGAGTTGTTACAGGATTAACTCGGATATAGCCCCCTTTTAGGGGGCCCAATGTAAAGCCACCTCCTAGGGAGGTGGTCTTTTACTGTCAACTTTCACATGTGAAAGAATTAACCAAACTACTTGGACGTGTCCTCTTCAACATCTTTGGCCTCGGCGGCCATCTTTATCTGCTTCTCGACTAAGCGCTTTTGGGTAATGTAGCGGATAACCATCTCTACAGCACTGTTCAAGGCGAGGATACGCATTGCCCTGGTAGAGGCTACGTAGAGCAGATTTATTTCATCATCACGAGCCATTGGGTCGAGTTCAGGGTCTAATACATCCGGAAAATCGTCATATAGCTGCACAAAGTCCCATTCCAGTCCCTTGCACCGATGGGCAGTTGAAACCGTAATGTCGGCCCCAAACTCTTCTTTGACAGTATTACGTCGCAGAGTGGTGAGTCGTTCAGGGATTTCATCGTAGCTGTTGATGATCTTGACGGCCCTCATCATTTCAGGGTCCTTGGTCGCCTTCGCCACTTCCTGATACTCGAAGTAGTCCTCATACTCGTCAAGTAGCTTCTTATTTTTTACCCGGTCAGGCTCAGCCATCGAGAACCAGTACAGATCCTGGAGTTCATTGATCTGGTAAGCGTCAATTCCACCTACCCAGAAAACTTGAGCCCCGGATTCGGTCGCAGATAGCGCCGTCTCAATGACCCCCATGACGGTTCGGTGAAGTATTGCGCGATGACCCACATCACCTGGTAAAAACATGACTACCTGATCCGCTGGTCCTCGTCCAACAACGGGGCGTGTTTCGCCTTTGAGTTCAAGAAGGGCGTTTGCCACCAGCGAGACGTTGGGGCCAAAGCGGAAACTATGGGTGAGATATAATTGATCGGCGTTCATGAGCTCTTTGCTGTCAAGAGCGTTGTTTGCACCTCTGAACCGATAGATTTGCTGGTGGCGGTCTCCAACCAGGATAACCTTGCAGTTCTGTTGTAAGACGATGCTGCTTGTAACGGGGTTGGCGTCTTGGGCTTCATCAAAAAGTATGGTGGTGTACCGTCGGGACAGATTTGGCATTCCTAGCTGATACTGTTTGAGGTAGCAGTCGTGTACTGTCGGGAACGGATCTTGAACGTTGGTCATCCGCTTCCATATCAGCTCGGCACCTTCAACCACTTGGATTTGGTATCGCTCTTGTTTGGATGTCAGCACTTTCCCCGTGTCGGCGCGAGCAAAGTGTGTATAAAGAATAAGCATGTCTGCACTGCACATGAAGGCGTTGAGCGTATCAAGGATGTCTTTGGCAAAAGTCCAGTTCTTGGTATTCACTGCCTGGGCAATATCAGTAAGCCTTAGGTTTCCGGTGAGTTTATGCTGGTAGCCCCTCCCTATAGTGGCATAGGCGAGCTGGTGGGATGTTTTGCAATCCACGTTTGCCGGAAACTTTTCTCTTGCCTCGTCGCGGATGGCACGATTGTATGCCAAGTAGAGAATACGGGAATCAGGGTTGTTGTGGGCGTATTTCACCAGCGTGGTAGTTTTACCCGTGCCAGCGTAGGCCTTAACGACAAGGCGAGGCCCTTTATACTGAGTTATCAGTGATTGTTCAGGCGTGTCAGGAGGTAATTGTTTCATGAGGCCTCCTACGCCAAGCACATCTGGAGAGTGATGCGCTTCCTTTGTGTTGCGAGGAACATGCTGACTCGCTTTTCTTCTCGGGGGATGGACACTTCACAATCAAAGTCTGTCCACCAGTCTGGGGCAGTGCCCTGGGCCACGTCCATAACCCAGAGATACAGTCGTTGTAACCATCCATAGTCGCCAATAGATGAGGACGCTAATACCATAGCATCCTCTATCTTTGCTTGAAGAGCTGCTGCTCTGTTTCGCCACTCTTCTGAATACTTAGCCTTTCGTGCCATCAGTTTTCCTCTTTCTTTTTCCCTCCCTTGCCAGCTTTAAAGAGCTCTTGCTCCAACCCTGAAATTTTGGTCAGCGCATCATTGAGTCTTTGTTCAAGGCTTTTGGCCTGCTGGTCTTTTTCCTGCAACTGACCAGCCATCATTCCTTTGTCTTGAACAAGAGCGCGTGCTTCTGCTTCGGCGCTGGATAGTTTTGTTTCCAGCTTTGTGACCTCTCCAGATAGGCGCTCGCACTCTCGTCCAGAGGATTCGCCATGAGCTTTGGCTGTGGCAAGGGAGTCCTGTGATAGGGCCAATTTGGCCTGTATGTTTTCGAGCTGCTCTTTTAAAGATGTATTCTGCTCTTGAGCTGCCCGGAGCTTTTCTGTCTGCTCTATACTTTTGCCTTTTTGCACCTGCAACTCACCCTCTGTAGTTGCCAATTTTTGGCTCAAAGAGCGATTTTCGCTTTCAGATTGTTCTAGGCGATCATGTGCTCGGGTTAGATCAGCGGCTTTCGCTTCCAACCTCCTTTCCAATTCAACGATCCGTTTTTCCAGCTTATCAATGTCGATCAGCGAGCGTTCTAGCTCCGCAGACTTGAGGGATAGCGAGTTTTCGGACTTGCTAAGGGCTGTATCGAGTTCAGCTTTTGTGTTGGTGAGCGCTTCAAGTTGTTCTTCCAATAGTTCAGCACGTTCTGTGGCATTATTTGCCATGTCCACGGCTTGCTGCATGTCTTCCTGGTACTCTAGTTCTTTCTGGCGCAGTAGCTCACGCTCGCGTTCAAGTTGCTCATCAGCGCTCGCTTTAGCTACCGTGTAGATCTTCCGTAGGAAGAGCTCGGCATCACTCATAACTGATTCAGGCAGGACTACTTCTACCGGTTCCTCATCGAGAGAGTGCTCCTCTGACCACTGCTTGAGATACGTTGAAACGGTGGTGAAGCTCCCTTTGCCAATAAGGTCTCTGACAGCGATGACCGTAGGGCGCTTACGATTGAAATTGTTTGGGTAAAACAAAGCCAAAGCCCTTCCCGTGGGGGAAGAGCTTTGTTACGTGGTCACGTCAGTTCACTCAGGGAAGGATTCGATGGTGATTCCACCGAAGGTGCCAAGGATTTCAGATGCCGCTTTATCAGATCGCGTTTTGCGTTGTTCTGAGGCGTCGAAGCTACGAAGTAACTTGAGCTGAACCTCCTTATCCTGGAGAACGATTAGGGGCATTGGCGCGGTAACGGTCTTGAGTACGCCAGCGGCCATGACGTTTGCCACTGGTTGAACCTTTACTTCCCTTCGTTCCCGGAGATAAGGCTCCGGAGTGCTGGCTATCTTCTGGATAAGTTGCTCAAGGGGGAGTTGATAGTCTGGCCCAGATCGCTCCAGCTCCTCTCTGATACGTTGCAAAAGCTCATCTTTTACCGGCTTTTTCAAGGAGTCCTTCCGTTGCCAGGTGAAGCGGATGGAGTCGATGTCGCCATTGGCATAGCACCGGATTTGTCTGTAAAGGTGGAGAGTCATAATGCCAGGGCAGTCCGCTCGAAGTGCTTCAAACCTTTCTTGTCTGGTTGGGTACGTCGAGATAATGAACTCCTCGATACCGGCTTTGGCCGCGTTGATTCGTTCAACCGTCGCCGCAATTTCGTCAGCCACACCAATCCTAGAAGGGGAGAACCAAAGAACCCCCACGGTGCGCCTGGCAGACTTCTGCGAATAGTCTGGGTTGATGTGAAGATCTCTGTAGCTGTGCGCTGCCAGTTCAAGAGCTTCGCGGCCTGTTTGTTCCGTTACGACAATCTTGTTGACGGGTTCGTTCTCCATTCCTTTTCTGGTAGGAGGGATGGCCGCAACTTTTGCGTACCGTGGAGGCAGTCGTTTGATAAGGGAGGACAGGTTCGTTAAGTCGCGGCACATGGCCGAGAATTGTTCCGATATGAAGTTTTTAGCCATGTTGCCGCCTATGTGTGGGTTTGTTCTAACAGATCATTGGTTACATAGTAGACAGTATTAGACCATCATGCAACGAGGGGAAGGGGCAAGAATACGCCTCCGCTTCGCGTCGGCGGGTGCCCTGTTTGACCTTCGCGTGTGAGATTAGATTGAGAAAAAGAGAGAAAGAAGAAAAACGCGGGGTAAGCCAGAAATATGGCTGAGGGGAACTGTATTGCATGATGGTCTAACTTTGTGGATTTAGGACGGCTTTTAGGGTGTCTGGATATGTGCGATTAAGACAGATTGCGGTCCATCCAGGGGTTTCGGGAGCAATGGAACAGTGAACGCCGTTAAGTGGTCAATTTAAATAGCCATTTAATTATAAATCAATAGATTAATTTTCTTCATTGAAAGGTCTTAACTCACCTCTGTTGACAGCATCTGGAACCGTAAAGGTGTAACGCCCCTGCATGTTAATGTGTTCACATAGTAGTGGAGACAACCTCTTCACATCTTCGTCATGAACCGGATATCCCTCTTGCCTGAGTTGTTGTACTGCGGCATCCATGTAAATCGTATTCCACAGTACAATCATATTTAGCACTAATCCTAACGAACCCAATTGATCTTCCTGCCCTTCACGATAGGCCTGCCTCAGCTCACCACGTTTTCCATGAAATACATTTCTAGCTACCGCGTGTCGTCCTTCACCACGATTAAGCTGCTGTAATGTCTTACGTCGTTTGTTTTCATCATCGAGGTAAGTCAGTATATGGATAGTTTTGTCTGCACGACCGATCTCCGCTATAGCCTGCGCCAAGCTGGTTGGCCTATCGCCCGTTTGTAAGGTTTTCATGATCGATAAAACGTTCAGACGTCCCAGTTTGAGTGAGGCAGTCAATCGTAAGACGTCATCCCAGTGCGGGACAACTTTTTTCTCAAAATTCAGGCGATGTGAGGACAGAGAATTAAATGGACCATAATCTGCTTTTGGATCTGTGCGCCAGAATCTGGCACCGCCTGTATCCGCCAGGCGCGGGCAAAACCGATACCCCAACAAACGAAAGAGACCGAAGATAATATCACTGTAGGCGCCCGTGTCGGTCATGATTTGAGAAGGCATTTTTTCCGTTTGTTGTTCCAATGCCAACAGCCGTTGAGATACTTGATTTTATTATGGCAATGAGAGAGCAGCCTTAACTCATTTCAAAGGATCCTTGCGGGATCCTTTAACTTTTCTCAATCACAATCCCTTAACGTGAGTTTTAGTTCCACTGAGCGTCAGACCCCGATAATGGAAGGTTATATCATGGGAATTGTTTGGATGTTAGTAAGGAAATTCAAAGTGATACAGTAGATATGATATTTGCTGATCCTCCATTTAATCTTGATAAACTTTATCCTTCTAAAATGGATGATAACTTAAAAGAAGAAGAGTATATCAAGTGGACCCATCAATGGTTGGATGAATGTGTTCGCATGTTAAAACCTGGGGGATCACTGTTTTTATGGAACTTACCTATATGGAATAGCAAGATAGCAAATTTCTTGCATGGTAGGCTTAATTTTAAGCACTGGATAGCTGTTGATATGAAAAACAATATGCCTATTCAAGGACGCCTATACCCTTCACATTATACTTTATTAAAGGAGAGAAAGCTAATACATTCAAGCCTGATAGATTAGCTGCCCAAATTTGTCCTAAATGCTTTGGTGATCTTAAAGATTATGGAGGATATAAAAGCAAAATGAATCCTCTTGGTATTAATCTTACTGACGTATGGTATGACATTTCTCTAGTTCGACATAAAAAATACAAGAAAAGAAATGGAGCTAATGAGTTAAGTATTAAGGTTCTTGATAGAGTTATTGAGATGGCGACCAAAGAAGGGGACTTGATTTTTGATCCATTTGGTGGCTCTGGCACAACTTATGTAATGGCGGAGATTAAAAATCGTAAATGGATTGGTTCTGAAATCGATGATTGTGTAATTATCAAAGAACGATTTGGAAATATTACGGAAGATAAAGAACATTTAGTTAATATTCGTGGGAAACTGAATTCTCTCTTTCCATCAACCATTAAGAAGGAAAGGGAGAAACGAGGATTGTGGACTGTAGAAAGCATAAGAGATAAAAATAAAAACAAAGAAAGTGAAAAAGATAATAATACTTAATTAATGTTTCTTAGTTTGGTGGAGTTATGGTCCTTGCCAGCAAATCGGCTAGTAGCAAAACTAGTGCACCCATAAGCATGGATTTCCCGGATAATGCATGGCATCGGTCATGGGCATTAGTAGATGGTAGGTTTTTCCTTTCTGGGTAAACGTCAGCAACTGGGCTGTCATTTCCTTCTCCAGCCCCTGCCATTTTTTACGGGATTGGGGCTGGGTTTTCAGACGGACCAAATGATCGCCTTTTCCCAGATGCCGTATCGTTGTGCTGTCTGAGTAAATACACGACAAACGACATCGCTTCCTTGCCTCTAGTGGGCCTGTATAACAACTCTGGGTGCAATGAAGGGACGATACACCAGACCATCATTTTCAACGGTAGGAGACGCTTGCGTAATGTCACCGTGTCGGATTCAGCGAGGCAGCGGCAATAAGTTCCGGATTAAGGAAATATTATAAAAAGTCAATGTATTACGTGTGGCACCGTAACAGGAAATAAGGTCAAGAGCCTGAGTAATGCGCATAAAATCTATGGTTCCCCCCAAAGTCCAATATCAGCTTTTCAACCCGGAGTTGATGCGCAATAACCTGCTTTTTATCCTTGTAATCTTATATAATTAACCACATGTGTACTGCCGTACAAACTGGTTTTTATTAAAGGAGGCAACATGGGTCATACCCGTTACGAAACTGATGTGGTCGCTTGGGCAAATGAACAAGCAGCATTATTGCGTGCAGGTAAATTCTCTGAGATCGATGTAGTTAATATTGCTGACAAAAACTGTTTTGCCAAAATTTGGTCTGATGCAGTTTCTTCCGCTGTCGACGAAACATGGCTGGATATGTTCCCGGATGAGTGTGCCTGGAATATAAGTCAGATCCTTTCACAGGAGTTCTATCCTGATTAAGCTTCAATGTGACGTACTGACTTTAGTTGGTACGTTTTTTGAAGTGGCTATTTGAACTTTTTGTAGTAAAAAGCGCTATGCACACTTATTGGAAACATTAAGCATGTTTGAATTATCAGCAAAGCTTCCTGACAGAAAATATCCTAGAGTAGTGAGGCGTAAACTACAAAAATACTCGATAAAAAGAAAGGTCAGTCAGCTTAACTGACTGGCATTACAGCTAATTGCCAGACTTATTTTTAAAGCAAAGCTATTGAAATATTTCGTTCTCTCCGCTGCTTGTATTCTTCTAATAGCTCCATGAGGGCATTGTTGATATTGATTGATTCCTGAGTTCGAGTTATTGCAACATACAGCAGGTTCATTTCATCAATAATAGCCTGTTTAGGCTTTTTCATTATTAAAGCTTCCAGAATGCTGGGGTAGTCATTGTTCATAATAACATTATTCCATTCCATGCCTTTGGATGTATGAGCAGTGGTGACGATAAGATCCGCTTCCTTCTCTGTTGGGGCTTCGTTTGCACGCATTGTGTCAACCATGCCAGGAATATCGACATAGCTTTCTATTAGCCGTATGGCCCGAATCATGTTGATATCTTTGGTCGTCTCAGCGATTTCCTGATAGTTGACCCAGTTACCATAATCACTGAGTACACGGGGGTTTTTAATAGCCTGGTAGTTGCTGGTTTTCATGGCATGGAGGTCAAGCAATTCATCAAGGTTGTATTTGCCAATACCACCGTTCCACATGACCCGTTTACCCCTAATTATTGCTTCATAGGCCGACTGGATGACACCCATGTACGTTCGGGATATGACCGCATGGAATCCATTTTGTGCGATTTCCTCGGGCTGCGCCACTTCATCCAAAGGGCCAAGACCGACTAGAGGATGGATCTCACCTTTCATTGAAAGCACAATATTCGCCAATGCTGCGACCATTGGCCCGAATCGGAAAGATTTTGTCAGGCGCATTACCGTAGCGCCTTTCTCTTCAACGATACCTAAAGCGTTTTCTGCCCCACGCCATCGGTTAATCGCCTGGTGAACATCACCACCAAAGATTTTGCTGCATTTATTATTCAGGACAATATTGAGTGTTACAGGGTTTGCATCCTGAGCTTCGTCAAACAATATCGTGTCATAGACTTGATCCAAAGATGGGTTTGACATCTGGAAGAGCTTTAACAGGGTATTGCTAGTACAGGGTACATCGGATTTAGGGTCGATTTGCTGTTTCCATACCTGACGAGCGGCCCGTAATGCGGCATCAATTCGGGAAGATGGGATTTTATCGGGATCACCAATATCCTTCAGAACGTGGGCGATGGTAATTTCATAGTCTGCGGAGTTCATGAAGTGGGTGAGGCCATTAATCGCCAGTTTCACAACTCGCCAATCCTCTTCTCCCATCAGATCCTTGTATTCCTTCACAGCTATGTTGATCTTCGACTTGTAGCTGTAATGTTTGAATCTGGCTGCGGCCAGTGCATGCGAAGTTTTGCAGTCCACATTCTTAGGGAATTTTTTCTGGGCTTCTTCCCTGATAGATTTGTTGAACACAAGATATAGTATTTTCATTTCTGGATGAGCTTCAGCATAGGATTTTAACGTATAAGTTTTACCGGAACCGGCATAAGCCTGCACACAAACCATGCTTCCCGGGGTAGCCTTATAGTTAATAATAATCTGCTGTTCATCAGTAGCTGGCATGGGAGTACCTTTTTTGAACGGAAGGACAAATGATACCTTCACAGGCAACTCTGTAGGGGTAAAAAAGACTACAGTTTGCGGTCCTTTGCTTATGAGTACTTTATAAATCACAGTGTGCTTAAATAGGATGGGTTTCTGAGCAATCACTGAGAATTAAATTCGGGACATGATGATGTAATTGAAGTGATTGCGATGCCGTAATAAGGTGGAACTGATAATACAATACAGCTGTTGTCAAAGAATTAAGGAAATTGTACCGGTGTGAAATCTCCGATTTTTGCCAACAATTTTATCCCCATTGGTATCAACGGCTCATTGAGTAATGGTTTTCTTAAACATCATCGCTCAACTTCTCTTTCTCTCAGAGATTCTCATTTTACCTTTATTAATTCAACGAAAATCGTGGTTTGTCAGAACACGCATATCCCTTGCCTTTTGCCAGTGTTTGGTTGACAATCGCGTGGGATTAGCGGCTTGCATACCGGCTGAGACCTTCAGGCGACGGGAATGTGTCCCGTTCGTCTGATCTCTTCTCTCCTTCGAACGGAAGTCTTTTTCTTAACCCTATTTTAATTATCTTGATGCCTTGGTGTTACGTAATATTGCGATTGTGGCAGGTGTGAATTCACTTCGTTCCAGTCTTTGAAGTATGCGCCGTTGAAAGTGGTATAGCTAAAGAATGGTTGATGATGCTCAGGCGTGAACGTGCTTCTTTGCCGTCGACAGTTCGTTTACAGTGTTTTGCTATTCGTCCACGTTTTGCTGCGAATTGGGCGAGTATAATGGGGAAATTTGAGGGAATCTTTGTTGACTTGGTTTGAAAGAAATTTTACCGTTAATGTACTACTAAAAATCCTCTTCAAGTGTCTCACAACCTGAGAATAAAGATGCTCACGGCTCTGCACAGACAACTTAGAAAATTAACTACTGAGATTACTCGTTAGTTGAGAGTGCGCTGCCGCACAGCAGCTTAGAAAGCTATTAGGCTATGAAATTCATGCGATCAAAGGTGAACTGCCGTACAGGCAGTTTAAATTCTTAAAGTTCTAGGTGTGGTTTAGAGTTATAAAAGCAAGGAATTTCTATCGAGTGATAAGACTGGAAATATTGGCTTCATATTGAGATTGGTAAATATTCTACCTCAAGGATGAGGTAGAGTATAGATAAACTTGAGCCTTAATTGAGTTTTTTCGTATTTTACATGAAAATACGAAATCTTTATCAGAAATTTAATTACTTAAATTTCCCTATAATCCAACTTTTCGAATGAATTTATAGCGCTATTTTTCGATAGATTATAAATTTTAACTCCTCTATTTATTGCTATTTCATGAGCTAAGTTGAAACAAGGAATGATGAAATCGTGTAAGTTATTATTTAATTTGGTATCGAGTTTGTCATTTTGAGTTTCATAAAATCTTGGTTTTGAAAAATTGTTCATGTCTAAACCTGCGAAATATATTTTTTTATAGCCCAAGAATAATGCTATTTGCAGAGCAGAATATGCAACTGTTGTTCCATTATAAAATCCAAGATCTAAGTTCAATGAGAATGCTACACCATTTTGTATTATTATTTTATCACTCTTTATCTCAGAAAGTTCTTTTTCCTCTTTATAAACTGGTTGATCAATATTCTCAATAATAATTACCTTACATTTCAATTCAAGATAACCATAATGAATTAAGATGTCGTTGAGGCAATCCATTGTTGTGAAGAGTATTAATTCATTGTTTTTTAGTATATTTAAAACAATATTTTTCCTATTTAGAATGAATGTTCTGTCAATTATAACATGATATTTGAATTTCACCTTTGGTGATAGTTCATACGAACCGTTAACGCCCATAATATCAAACTTAGTATCATCAAAAAAATCTGTTTTGATAGTAGATACTGACGGTCCAGATGCAATAATGATTAATGGTTTTTCTGATTCTTTGGGGAATTCATTGATGCTTATATTTTTCTTATTGAACGAAACTGAGTTGATTTTACCATTAATGTTTCTTGAAATCTTTATGTGAGGCCAAAAGTTCATGTTGTGTTTCATTCTTTTGCTGGCTATATTTCTGTATATTGATTTTGTTATATTCTGCTTACAGAGCAAGCCTAATTTTAAGAGATATTTGTATTTAAAAAACATATTGTAATTCCATTTTTATTTTAAGGTGTAACATTTGGTTAATTGTTTTTTACTGTTTTTATCTTTATCTCATTTCGAGATTTAGGAGTATATACAATGCAATTAGCAGGGATATCTTTATTAATAAATGACATTGCACCGATGTAGACATTATCCCCAATTGTTATATTGTCACTTATAATACAACAATTTGCACCTATTTTTACATTATTGCCTATCCTTATTGTTCCATCAACATCTTCATTAAGAACGCCAATGGTTGTATTTTGTAAGATATGAAAATTATCACCGATAATGAATGTGCGAGAAATAACAATGCCAACATAATGAGATATACGAAAAATTTTCCCTATATAGGACCCTAATCCTAAATCACATCCATATTTATTCCTTAGATTTCTATTTATATGAATAGAGATTTTCTTGGCTTTATTTGTCCTGTATAAATAATTAGCAATTCTCCACCAGAAATAGAACCTGCGATCTGGACATTTAAGGGCTCGATGGACTGCTTTGGGCCATGAAAATGATGTTCGTGAACAGATAACTTCACTGAGTAAACATGCCTTTAAATGGTTTAGCTCTTCTTTTTGTGGTGATATTTTGTTCATTTTTCTGTTAATACTTTGTATTGACTAGTTGTATCATTTTTCAGGTGAATTATATTAAAAATGTCAAATTCAGCCAAATAGATTAGTTTGGCAAACGTAGAATATGTGGATTGGTGCTCACAAAATACAGGCTAGCTATCATATAATTTCTATGCTGCATGTTATCTCTGGCAGGTTTTTAGCCACTCAACCTTTTGAAATGAGTCCCAAAAAAGTCACTGTCAAGTGCAAACAGCGTAAATCCAGTCAAACCATCTCGCAGAAAAAACAGGGGAATTACTGGGTTGGCAATGAGACGTATATCCGGGGAATTGTAGATTTTCTTTATCGCCATACGGGTTACAAATTATTTTAGTGGAATCCACCGCTATCTGATATTGGTCTTTCCGTTGTGATGCCTATAAGTTAACGGCACTAAGTGGCAGGAATTATTCACTGTTGGAAAGATAATAAGTTTGGTATCGCTTCTACTCAAACCATATTAATTAAAATTGGGAATATTTTTAAATTATCAGTAGTTAAAAGCATCAATAATGATGTTGAAATTATTGTTAATGAATAAAATTCTGGATGCGGTTTTTAATACTGGACATTACCGTTTGGATGTTCGTGTTCAGATACCAAAATATTCAGTGTAGGACATTGAGTTGCTTATTGTAGTCAATTATACAAAAATAGTTAACCTTATAAGTAATAAGAGCAGTGCATTACTTTTTTTCTGAACTAGACTTTAATTGGTGTGAGTTGTAATGGGGTGTTTTTATAATAATTTAATGTGTTGATTGTGAAATAACATTATTTAATTTAAGGAAGGTGTATGAGTCACAAGAATGATTTTAAGGCTTTTTCTATTAGTGATAATGCGAATGTAGTCAGCCAAGAAAAATATGAGGTAAATCAGAGTTTGCTGACTGGATTTTCACCAGATAATGTTCCCACTCACTTGTTAAATAAGGTATTACGTCAAGCATCAACGGTATCATCTGTCGTGGCTGATTTTATTGCAGCAGGATCTGGCAATGATGTTCTGGATGATGGAAATATAGCCAAACTCACCGTTCAATTAAATAAAGCGTTAGAACAGAAAATTACAGCGGACATTCCCAGCGCCTCATTAACTCAAAAAGGTATTGTCCAGCTTACAAATGTGGTTGGAAGTAGCGATACATTGGCGGTTACACAAAAGCTTGTTCAGGAAGTAATAAATTCATTACATAAATATACCCGTGAAGAGATAGATAACCGGATTAAAACAGCCAATGAAATTCCTGTCGGTTCTCCTATTCCGTGGCCGTTACCTCACCCACCATTCGGTTATTTCACTTGTAATGGTTCAGCATTTAATAGATTACAGTATCCGAAGTTAGCGGAAGCTTATCCTGATGGTAGATTACCTGATTTAAGAGGCGAATTTATCCGTGGATGGGATGATGGTCGAGGTATTGATAGTGGCCGTGGAGTTTTAACTCACCAGGGGGATGCTATCCAGAGTGATCAGAGGCTGGATAAATTATCACAGCATATCTGATAACCAGAGACGAGTTGGGCAGTTTATCTACCAAAGTATGCGAATAATCTATAGATGGTTCAACCGTAAAGGGGGTCGTCGCCGACTGACGTGGAAAAAGCTGAATCTGATCCTGAAAATGCTGGGTTATCCAACTAAATGGCTATTTTTTAAATGGAAAACCCGATCTATACTCTGGGCTCGCTGAATATGAGTGGGGACACTGATCTGTCGGGAGCCGGATGCGGTAGTTCCGCACGTCCGGTTCTGAGGAGGGGCCCGTCTGGGTAACCGGCGGGTCTACTCAACCCGCATCAGAATTAATGAGCTAGCCGGAGTACGGTTGATGGTTCTACATTATCTATAGCAGCATAAACACCAATGTAGTGCCCCACACAATTTCATGCTCTCAATGCCCTGCTGGAGTCGTGTGACTGGAAAGCCTCACCCTGCCCCGATGAAACCGGGTCAACGCTGTTTAATCTGACTGCGAGAACGCTCAGTAATGCGTAGCATGAGAAACAAAAACGGTCTGGCAGGGCGGGGAATTGTCACGGCTAAAGCCGTAACGCTTTTTTCGTCCTCGCTTCGCTGCGGGGCTTCCGGCGCGTTGCGCCTCCCATGCCCTGACGGGCATGAAAAAAAGGGGCGCTATGCCCCTTTCCGATTAAAATTTCTTGTACACGTCTTTGCGGTGTCCAACGCTCAATGCAATGACCAGCAGCTTTTCATCTTCTATCGTGGCAATGAGACGGTAATCTCCGATGCGCCAGCGGATAAATTCGGCTTTATCACCTTTCAGGATTTTACCCATCAGGCGGGGATTCACCGCGTTGTTAATATGCGTCTCTATGTACTTCTGGATAACTCTCTGGTGTACCGCGTCGATTTTCTTAAACTCTTTGACAAACCGTTTTGTGTACTCTGTCCGGTAGCGTGTCATGCCTCACCACCTCAAACAGATTTAAACAGTTCGTCATGGCTGATTGTCGTTTTATCACTGAGATAGTCCTCATAGCTTTCAGTGGCGAGTTGTAAATCTAACTCGTCCTCAATTTTTTCCCTTACTGCACTTTTGCACAATTCGCTGAATGTTATCCCTTTGCCGTTCGCGTAGGATTCAAACAGGTGAAAATCTTCGTCATTCAACCGAATTGCTTTTGTCAGGTTTTTGTTCATATCCGCCTCCTTATTTATTGTTATACAATGTATAGCGATAAATAAGGACCGTCAATAAAAAAGGGGCTTTATGCCCTTTCCTTTTTGTTAAAACATCGCGTAACCTTGCAGGTAGTTTAGCCACCACCGGAATTGTTCCCACTCGTTCCCTTTCATTGCAGGATTACCCATTGAAGTGGCTGCTTAAAAGTTGGCGGTTATCGGTGTGTCACGAACACTTCTTATGGAGTGGAACTGTACGTTAGATGAGGGAAGGTCCGGTTGCCAGACAATTGATTGAATTACTGGCGCTTGATGGCGCGATTGTCACTATGGATGCCCTGCATTGCCAGAAAGAAACCCTTGCATTAATTACTCAGCGCGGCGGTGATTTTATTGTGGGTCTCAAAGGCAATCAAAAGACCCTCCATGAATGGGTCAAATCGTATTTTGCTTCGCATTATGAGAGTGATGAGCTTGTTGAATTTACGCAGAAAAATAGCGGTCATGAGCGTGATTAAACAGAATACCAGTATAAAAGACAGTCAGGCGGCTAAACGTCGAAGAGCCATTTGGTCAGGGGAATTCCGTAGTCAACTTATTTTTGATGTTGAAACAGATGATGATGACTATCAAACATGCAACATGTCTTTTGTTTATAAAGGAAAAAAATACGAAGTTGAACTTAATAATTCTGCGCTTGCTATTGAATCAGATTTTTTAGATGAAGATGATTTTGATGAACTAGATAATTATTACCTCGAAAATATTTATCATTATGTTGAAATGTTAGCAACAGCGGCGGGAATGAGTATTATTCAAGGATTAACAGGACCTGAACCAGATGATAACCATGAGATTGTAACAGGACTAGCAACAAAAGAACAACAACGTGATGTATATGTTGATATGGGCTTAAATAATGTTATTAAATTCGTTAATCAATACCGAGCTAATTAATCACTAGAGGAATCGGTTTTCTGGGAAAATTTTTTGTTATTTGTCGAACGGCCGATAGAAATAAGTGATTCGTAATATTCGTTACCAGTTTTTATTGAGTCTTTAAATTTCATTGCCGACTCCCGTAATGTTGTTTTCATGACCCCCTACATTTGCAACGCTGATTTTGATTTATGATGGACTTGCGTGAACAATTATCAGTCGTTGCGAAACCAGAAAGTAACTTCTTAACTTACGTAGCTAACGGACGTTTTGTTTGCAGAACACCGTTTGCTGATCTGCAATGGCCTAGGCTATTTTATTCGTTAAAGCACGATGGGCCACAACGTTTGAGTAATGCTGTGCAACCCGACCATCGCCGGGTTTTTTCTACTCATAGGGTTTAGATGCCAACAGGTAGAGAAGTGGTTATCGCAACGCTGGAAGCCATCATGCCATCGATGATGGACGGGGAGTAATACAGACCGATTGCTGCACCAACAGCTACAGCGAACACCATAAGAGACTGACGTACTACCGCAGCGGCCACACCGACTATAACGATAAGACCAACCAGCACACGCCCCAGAGAACCCTGCATGTATTCAGTGATGGTCTGCCAAACGTCGCTGAAACCAGTCTGAGTAGTACCGTTTGCGTAAACAGCCGCCACACCCAGAGTCAGAATAGTATTGACAGCCATTGCAGATTTTACATTTCGCAGAGAGAGAGTTTTCATCTATAACATCCTTCAGCGTAAAATTATATAAATTTAATTCTTATTTTCGCCTGACTATTAATTGTCTTTATCAGGAGATGCAGTTAAATATATATACTCGGTGGCATTTAATCACGGGGAAATGCTTGCAAAAACAGAGGATAACAGCACTAAAAAGGTGACATTTATCCGTGTGTTTTAAAAAAGGTAATTTTTTAATTTAATTTTTTGTTTTTTAAATATTTTTTAATATAAAAATCGTAATAAAATAACAGATTTTAACCTGTTTCTATAAATTAAACGAAAAGAATTGCGATGATTAATTAGAGGTCTATATGAAACTGAGAAAAAACTGCTTTATGTCATATTGTCACTATCGGTCTTGATTTGGCGCTGTATCTGTCAAAACTCTTAATGCGGTAGATATCACCGATAAGGTGGCTAATGCTGCGATGGATATTCTCGTTAATACGAAAATTTCTCTGGGTGAGTGGTCAATACGCAATTCATTACGATAAATTCATTGTGGTAGATCGGAACACAGTGGAAACCAAGTCATTCAACTACAGTTCAGCGGCGAACAAGAGCAACAAGTGAAACCGTAATTATGCTTTATAGCATGCCACAATTTGCAGATGTTTATCTGGAACACTGGGTGTCACGCTAGGCTGGGGAACGGAGCTTGAATCTTCCTACTAAAATTAAAAGCCATGCTAACCTTGCAGCCTTTTCATTTATCCCTGAAGTATGAGTTTTAGTCCATCAGAGTCTGTGTCACATAAAAATGAACGCCATGACTTCCGGGCAATAAGGGGATGCACTTTGCTGACCTGAGTCAGGGGAAGAAGTTTATTCAGGCTAAGCATCATAAAATGCTCATAAATAAGTCGTGAGTGCTTATCAAATACGCTGAGTGGCTGGGATGCAATATAAGCTGCTTCAGCCATCGTCAGTCCTTCAACCTGAAGGGGATATCCCAGAATACGGGAGCACAGTTCACGCATCACACCGCGTTTCACATTGAAAATTTCATCAGCAATATGATGTTCAGGCAATTCACTGCGGGAGCAATGTGTCGGATCAATTCCCCACATATAACATTCCTGGTTCTCTCGGATACTAAAGTGAGGTTCATCTTCCTCAACAATGCATCGCGTGAATTCACAAGGATCAATAACGGTGCCGTTGGGCAAACTAATCCATCCGTATTGCGTGTTACCTAACGTATATACGCCATAATCTCCATCCTTAGATGCCTCTTTTTTGAGTTCACGACGTGTCCCTATCAGGGGTACACCCTTGGAGATAACACATTCATCAACTAAAGCTCGACAAACCAGATAGGAATTTTGGGCACACCATTCTGTATAAGGGATCCCTATGTAGTGACTCGTTGAAATAAGTCGTAATCCTTCAATGATAGATTTATTCATAGTAACTCCGATAAAAAAGGCGTATCACTGGATACACCATTTTCAGCGTCAGATATTAGTCTTTTTTCTTAATTACAGTTTCCGGAGTGAAGAAGCGAAGGGTGTCAGTACGTTTTTCCGGATCGCCTACGGCTTGAAGAATAAGCGAGTATGTGCGGTCACCGGCCACAATGAAGAGATCAGTTGCCTGACTCCACGACCCTTTGTTTTCAGCACGATGAACACGAATGATATTGTTCGGCAGCATTGAGAGTTTCCAGCCGTTTTCATCGGAAAGGTAGGCATTGACGTTGTCGTTTATACCTAGAGGTAGTAGGAAGATCTTGGTCGCAAAAGTTGAATAAACATACACTGTGTTTTGTTGCTGCTGATTATATTCGACTTTAACAGATTTCCCTGTGTAGTTGAGGTCTGCGCCAGTGAGCATATCCTGCATCTGGCCATAAAGCGGTTTATGAAGAGATTCGGCACGCCGGAATGGCAATTCTGGCATCTGATTGGCCGGTTTTACATCCGGTTTCACTGTGGCTTGAGAATCTTCAGTAATACCAAACTTAGCAAGATCGTAGTTGTGTCCCCCAGCAGGTTTATTGGAGGTCACGACACCAGATTCAGTTTTGCTGTTATCAGCAGGCCTTACACTGCCAGTAGAAACTGTAGATTCAGACTTGGATTGAGTTGTAGACTTGACTACTTCATTAGACGGTACCACATCGGTTACCGGCGTAGGTGTGTTAATAGTGATAGCTTCTTCACTGCCATCGGTGTAACCGGGTTTAACTGTGTTAGCGTCATCTGCCGAAACCGGCGTGTCAGAAGGTTTAATTTGCAAGTTTTCATCAACGTTAGCATTGTTAGTTTTTTCTTCCGGCTTCACCAGTTGAGATTCAAAGTTACCCTCGGTTTTCTCATTATGTAGATCCGATATGTCATCTACGTTGATACCGTCTTTGTTGAGCTCAATAACGGTATCATCCACCCTTTGGCTCGGCGTTTTATCGCCGGTCAGCATAATAGTACCAATCCCTCCTCCCGCGAGAATGGCAGCAATAATCATACCCAGCATTTTTTTGGTGGCAATTTTCTTATTGCCACGGCTTTTGTCAGTATTCACTTCTGACTGCGCCGAACGCTCACTTAATTTTTCCTGCCCGTATCCGGCATCCGTTCCGCGTTTTTCAGTCGTCATTTAAAACCTCATTGATTGAAAAATCATTTGGCCGAAGCCCCACCCACGGCTTATCACGTACCGTAGAGATCACTACTAAAACTATTTTTGAAAGTGATAACATTGCCTTCCAAGCCCCCACCAATGTGTTATGACCCCTGTAACTTTTAGAATCACATGACGATTATATTGCCTACCTAGGCGGCGCTGAAATTTTGGAGGCCGAAAAGGGCCGCATTTTGCGGGCATTTTCTGACAAGAGGCTATAAAGAAAAATGCCAGCGTTGTGCTGACATGCTAGGCTTCTGTTTTTTGCCAAGATATTTCCTGTTTGATTACTAATCTGCGTTTGCCCGTAGGTATGATCGATGAATGACATCCTTGCAGTTTTTAAAGATAATGTCGTAAATCATGGTTAAAACTATAAACGCCGCAAAGCTGTAAACTATGCACTCTTTTACGAATGGGAAATGAGGATGCAATGCAGCAAAGTAAATCGAAATTAAAGCCAGATACGTAGCCCAGATATAAAAAAACATCGGACGGACAAGGATACCCGCCGTTATCCCCAAGGCTAACATGTTAGCGAAACCGATACTGTTGACACGGCTAATACCTTCCAAAGGGTGTTCGTATAGAACAGCATAAATACTTACAGTTACCGCTAATACAGCGTAAAGAAATAGTCTGAAAATCATATTTTTTCGCCCCAAAACAATCGTTGTAAAAATTCATTAAAGTGAGTCTACTACTAGCGTTCCAGGTGACGAATATCCTGATAGCTCTTCTGCTGATATAAAGTCGGTCATATCACCATGATTTTTACAGCTGATTTGCTGTGGCATCCAGAAATCTTCGTTGTGGGTAGAAACGTGTTTAAACACCATTTTACATGGAGCACTTTTTACTGTGGCAACGATCATGGTCCGGTTACTATTGGTTATGAACGAAACATCTTCATAATCTGAATCTTGAGCAAGTCCTACATCAACCAAAGTCTGCCATGCATCCGACTGCTTCTGCATTGACTGTGTAGCTGGTAATGACTTCGATTGTAATACAGGGCTCGTCTGCGTCTTTCCCGGATCATTGCCTGCACATCCTCCTGCCAGTAAAAATGCAATCAATAACAGGTATTTCATTAGGACTGTTTCTTCTTTAGACGCACATTGTGGATATTGAATTGTTCAATAACCTGTAGAGAGTTCAGAGGCTTCCAATAAACGGGAATATCTGGTTTTTCGTATACCGGGTAGGGGCCGCGCCCTCTGACCGGCAGAGAGCAAATTAACGAGAGGCTTTCGCGCTCATTTTCGATAGCCCAGATCTGACTTACACCCAGCACACCATTAATCAGGACTTCCTGATAAATCCCCAAATTCATACAAGTTGCTTTTTCAAAACCGTTAAACCGAGGAGTTCCGTATTCATCCCCAGAGATACCCAATCCAGCAATAGCTTCTGCGGATATGCCAGCCAGTTGTCGGTAAACCTCATTACCATGCACATGATCGGTACGTATAACAAAAGGAATGTAATGAGGCGGGGTAACCAGCGTTGAATCTCTCAACTGACGAAAACCACCCACCTTTTGAATGTGCTCGGCCGATGAGCGCAGAAAATACTGAGGTACACAGAAGTCGCTCCCAACAAATCTCTCAAAACCGTCCTGCTTGCAGAGGGTAAATGTTGTGGTAAACCAGTCGTTATAAAGCTGTACCGCTTGTTTGTATTTCGTGATAGCTTCAGGATTCTGGGTTCGGTAGAAAACATCAATGATCATTACTGATTACCTCATTTACATTTTTTCGAACCACCTGCATTGCACCGTCCATTGCGTCGTAATGTGTAGAAGGCTGGAAATTGAAGAGATTGGTGATAAAACGAGCTTCAATTCGTTCATAAGGCACCAATCCTCGCAGATGTTTCGGGGTACCCGGTGGATTTTCCCAATACCGGGAGTCCCACGAATGATCCCGGTTGTCCCCGGCCATGAAGTAATAGCCTTTCGGTATTTGCCATAAACCTTTAGTCGGTACATAAGTGGTCTTGTTGTCAATAATGAAGTGATAGGAGTCGTCTGACCGATCATTAGTAGCTGAATAGATGGAATACTGCCGGACTGTTTTCACCAATGTACCGAGCGGTTTCCCATTCACTCTGTAAGTTTTGTTTTCGTCAAACTCGATCACATCGCCGGGAATCCCAATGACGCGTTTGATGTACAGTGTGCGGGGGGCAATAGGCGCTTTAAATACAACAATGTCACCTCGATGTATTTTTCCATCGTCCAACAAACCATTAAGACGCACCCCAGAGATATAATCTCCGGGATGAAGCGTAGGCTCCATTGAAGCAGTCGGAATTCTATAAATTGCACCGAACCAGCGGTTGCTCACCAGTAAACACACACAGAAGGCCAGTGAAAGTATTAACCACGACTGAGGTTTTCTACGTTTAAAACTATCACGGATTAGCAGAATCACCAAAAGGCCTAACAGTATTGGAATACCTGTCATTGGGCTTTCCTTTGTTTGAGGTTACGCGCATATTGGCTCAGACAATCAGCAAGCTTCATATAGACATACAGGGCATAGAACTGATAGACCACGCCAAACGGGGTCTTTACGGGAAGGGAATAGGCATGCTGCTCACCTTGCTGGTTAATCATGAGCGTGAGGTAGATGAACGGAGAATCGCGAAAGATTCTCACGCTCTCAACTTTATGCTGCCTGACGGGTAAAAAGTAGTTGCGATACCCGATCACGGTAAAGACGAGTATACTCGCTACAAAAATACATACCGGTACATACCAATTATTCAGGCCACCAATTGTACCCCATACAGCCAGAGCTGTGATTGCATCAATACAGAGGACGAGAGTTCGGTTATGGCGTAAACGTCCAGTAAGAATCATGATCAATATAAATCGAAACATAAGCCCCCACTCGTAAGAATGAGTTCATCATACTCAAAGGCATTTTTCTCTATGCTTTTTTCAACGACAAAATGCGGTCAAAAAAATAAGCTCAGGATATATATTCTAGGACTTATTGTTACTGGTGATACTTGCCCGCCCTTTCTTCTCTTCGTCTGGCTGCCGGGATATGGATATCATAAGCGGAGGTTACTTGTATTATTTTTCTTTGTTTTTTTCATTACTGAACGTTTTGTCTGATTGCTGAGACATGATCGGTGGTGGTTCCTTATGCTGACTTCCTTTGCTATCTTCATTGTTGAAGAAGTTCTTCCATACATAGTGCGCAACAAAAGCCAGCACGCCAGCCACGATAAGGACGAGATCGAGCTTATCGAACTCAAACATATAGTAATCTCCGGTTGGTTTTAAGGATACCAGCGCATCTGGCTTACTGAAGTATAGCGATGCAGGTGAGGCCGAAAGAGTAGAAAAGGGGACAAAATAGGGGGTAAAAAAGGCGGATATATGACAGCATCATGTGACGTTAAGGCTTTTTATCAACTTAAATTATCGGTAGGTGATTTTGTGGAAAGCTCTTTCTTCATATTTATGACTTTCATTAATCCAAATCAGCATAATTTTATCCCATGCACAATAGGTATCGAAATAAAAAAGGACCGCGTTTTGTCCACATTTTCTGTGGATAAAGTGGTAGATAAAAATGTGGATATACAGAAATTTAGTCAATGCACCATTAAAGGAAGGTGGTATTTATTTGATGGGCAAAAAACAACCAAAAGGTGTAAAGATACGGCCTAAGATAGTGAAAGATACAAATCAACCGAAAGAAACAATTCGAATATAGGGAAGGGTGGTTCTATTACCAGACCACCCTTCCGTGCTGGATCCCCACCCAGACTACAATAATTAGATTAATTAGTATAAATCATACATGTTATTATTTCTATAATAAAGGATTTTTTACCTAATTACAGTGAGTTACGAGTTACTAAAAGAAAATTTAAGATATTTCCTGTAGTTAAAATTAGCATACATACTCAACCGGAATTACATTTATGTTCAAAAAATAATCTCTTAGTAATAAAAAAATAACCAAGTAATTTGGGTTTGAAAGGTTGAGAGGAGAGTAGAGCGAGCGTCCTCTGTGTCATTCCACTTCAGTGATGTGTGGATTCCTACTTTGCCATCAAAATCAATGTTGATTAATGTGCTGGATTTGAATTCCAGAGATAGTACTCAACCTAATATTCGAAGTCATTGTCAGCCGTTATGCTCGCTTTGGAAGTTATCGTGAGCGTCTTACTGTGTCAAACATTTTCCTTAATACTATAGTTTGAAATTGATTCTTGCATGATAGGCTTGGACTTAAGTATCAACACTATAATCTGTTTGCCGATTAAAATACACTTGGCACAGCTCACGAATATATCATCAGACAAAGCTGAAAAAGGTATCTCTATTTCGTCTCACAGGATAGGAATTTTTATCTTCATACTTATCACTATTATCACAGAAAAACTATCATTAAGAAGGTTGAGTATTATCTCATAATATGATGGATATGACGCGCTTAACTGAATTTATTCTCATTCTCATAACCTGACTGATAATTATTATCTTTCTTATTAATACCCTTAAGCGCTGTTCGTTTATTATCTAGTTAATTGAAAAATAGTATAAATTAAAAAATATAGTAGGGCTACATCGTACCAAATTACCTTAATTTTAACAGGGAAGATGCTCTGCTATCATTTTACAAAAAAAATCGCAATCTTTTTTATAAAAAACATCAAGTCGTTTAGATTAGGTTTATATATTATGTGTTTTTTATGTTATAGATCAGTTTTTGCGTCTGGATTGTCTTGTGCAAAAAGTGCTATCGAACAAAAAATGTCTTGATTTTATATAAATCTGTTTAGAAAATCGCCTTGATTGGGAAATGAACTGTCCAGTGAATGTGTTTATTTATTGCGACAGTGCTTATCGGTATTCTCTTATTTACTGCTCGGTTAATTGCCTGCTCTGAAATATCTGAATCCATTTTTTTGTTCCTGAAACTCATATGGTATGGATTTCATGCCTTGGATTGTTTTCTATTGTTGAGGAGCTGATTGTGGCCCAGAAGTTTTCAAAACGAGATCACCAAATATCGGGTGAATATTAAATTAGATTTGCATACTGGTGGCGAACAGAAAAAATCGAGCTCCCTTTGAAATTATTGGTGATGAGAAATTACAGTCATAGCCAAGACAGTCATCTACTGACCGAGTGCGAAAAGGTTTCTATTCACAAAAACAGTTTTGACAACGTGATGGTTGAATTCAGCCCCGTAATACCTTGACTGAAAACTAAGGAGTAATAAGTAACATGAAAATTGAGCGTTCGCTATGGGGGGCGGGAACCATCTTGTCTTCCCAACAGTTTCAGCTACAGGCATGTTGGGAAGCCTATACTAATGAATGCATTGCCCCTTTGGGGCTAGCGCATCTTTGGGGGGTACTAACAGCAGTCTTTGATAAGGATACTTTGGCCTTAGGACAATTGAAAGCCAATCATTTGTGTGTGCGTTTTGCCGATGGATCGCTGATTGATGCCGATCGGGAGGATCAATTACCGCCAGTGCTGGAATTGGCTACCGTTTTGCCAGCATGGAAAACGAACAGTATCTCACTTGTCCCATTGCTCGTTTATTGCGCGATGCTCAGGGAAAGTGGGCCTTCGACGGGCAGTTTGTGCCGCCATTATTGCGGCTGAAGGAGAGTGCGGGGCTGATAGAGCGGCTCGATCGGTTGCTGACGCAGTTGCGTGCCAAACAGGCCAGGTTAATGAGGATGCGCCGTGAGAGTAACGAAAGGATGGTGGATTTTGCTAGCACGGATATGTTGCCATTCTGGTTATTAAATGTGCTGAATAGTTATGAGCCGGTCTTCCGTAATTTTCTGATGCACGCAGATGTACACCCAGAGTTGTTTTACCGTGAAGCAATCAAGCTGGCAGGCAGCTTGCTGACTTTTTCACTAGACCATGACGCTGGGGAAATTCCTTTCTATCAGCACGATAACCTGACGGCGGTTCTTCCGCCGCTGTTTGATTTGCTGAGTGAATTACTGGAAATCAGCTTACCGTCGCAAATAGTGGCAATTGAATTGAAGAAATCAGCACAACAACAAAAGTGGACTGGGGTATTTCATGATGCCCGCTTGTGTGAGGCAGCAGATTTTTATCTTTCTGTTCATTCTTCCATGTTGGCGCATCAGTTGCAGATTCAGTTTCCATTGTTGTGTAAAGCTGGAGCAGCGGATGAAATTATCAAAATGATTAACCAGGAGTTGGCTGGTATCCCCTTGGTGGCCTTGAGCCATGTTCCAGTCATGCGCTCATTGCGACCGGAAAACCAGTATTTTGCTCTTGACCTAGCCCATCCGGCAGCTAAGCCCATGCTGGCGACAGGGACCTGTGCTTTCTACGTGCCCGGTGTACTGGGCGATATTCAGCTTGAACTATTTGCGGTATTGAGGGCATAGCACATGAATCAGTCACATTCATTAACTAAAAAGTCTTCACTGGACATCGATACCTTGTTGCAAGATAGCTATCTGTTAGTAGTAGAACTGTGCCGTGGCGTGCGGGTGGTGAAGCAGTGGAAGGTGGTATGGCAACGCTGTGTTGCTGAGATAGAGCGGACTCAACAGGTACTGCGTGACGCAGGTGTTGATGAATCTGCGATTAACCATATCAGCTACGCTCAGTGTGCCCTGTTGGATGAAATCATACAGGTATGGGCCCCAGAGGAAGGTTATGCGGCATGGCGGGTAACATCATTGCAAGAGCATTTTTTTAATACCGCTGAGGCAGGTGACCAGTTGTATGAGCGGATACGTGCGGTTTTGGATGAATCGATTCCCGATCAGGTGGTCTTGACCTGTTTTCACCGGGTGTTGCTACTGGGATTCCAGGGCGCATGCCAGAAGGATATACGTGAACAACTAATCATCCGCTTAAGTCAACAGATTGTTCATTTAGTCGATGCTCAGTCATCACCTGTGTTAGTCATGTCAAGACTTGGTGGCCCCTGGCTGCGCTCCACTGGAGTTCGGCTATGTATGATGATAGTAGGATTGGCTGGCGTCTGGTGGGGGCTGGGCCAGTATCTGTCAACGTTGTTTTCGGGGTTAGGGCGGTGAGTGCATGCTGCAATTAAGGGCTCTGTAGATATGCAGGGTAGGGAAGGCAGTACTAATTGTGGTGCAGGAACATGCGTTGTACATCCAGACAAACAACAATATTGGCCTGATAGGGACCCATGTGCATGTCCCATTGGTATTCACCAAAGAGGTGGATGCATCAAGTCCCATTTGTATAAAGCGGTCACCACCGGCCAGACCCTGAAATCTGCTGAAATCAAATGGTACAGCATTGATGACGCAGGTCAGGAGAAAGAGTACTTCATCACCCAACTGGACAATGTGAAGGTGGTAAAAGTGGTGCCGCTGATGCGTGGAATGAGCGCACGACGGCGTAGCAAGTGCGGCAGACGGTTTAATCCGTCTGCTATTTTTTCATTTTTTGTGTAATCGCGGGGGGCGGGAGGCCCCGCGATAAAAAACTTAAAACCAGATAAATCATAACCTTATGGGCCTCGGTATACGGCTATGGGCGGTAGCTTACCTAAACGACTGAGGAATAATCGGAAGAAAATATGACAAATCCAACACCGATGATCATCTTTGATCACAGCCGCTACAGACTAAAAGTGTGGGGCAATAAAGTCCCGCTGGATGTGCTGGCCTTTACCGGGCAGGAAGCCTTAAGCCAACCGTTTCACTATGCCATTGAATTCACCAGTGTGGAGAAAGGGATTGAACCGGCACAGATGCTGATGCAGCAGGCTGCATTTACCCTGACTTCGCCTGAGATCAATCCGGGGATACGGGGCTGGCCGATTGAACCCCCGGTACCGTTGCGCTCGGTTTACGGGGTGATTAGCGGTTTTAAACTGCTCTCCACCTCGCGGGACGAAAGCTGTTACGAAGTGACGCTAGAGCCACGGCTGGCACTGCTGGCGAGAAGCCATCAATTCGCCATCTATCAAAAACTCTCCGTGCCGGAGATTGTGGAGAAAATCTTGCGGGAGCGGCATGGCTTTCGCGGGCAGGATTTCCTGTTCAGTCTGGCGTACAGCTACCCGAGGCGGGAACAGGTGATGCAGTATGGCGAAGATGACCTGCGCTTTATCCAGCGCCTGCTGGCGGAAGTGGGGATCTGGTACAAAGTGACCGCGGATGACCGGTTAAAGATCGACGTGGTGGAATTTTACGACGACCAGCGTGACTACCAGTTCAACGTCTACCTGCCTGCCCGCAATCCGTCAGGCATGCACGGCGAGGAAGACGCGGTGGTGTGGGGCATGGAGACCGCGTATCAGGTGGTGGAGGGGAAAGTAACGACCCGCAATTATGACTACCACGATGCTCGGCCATATCCCGGCTTGAACACCGAGGCGGATGTGACACGGGGCGACCGAACGACCTATGGCGAAGCGTACCATTACCGCGATCACTACCGGATACCCGGCGACCGTTACGCCTATCAGCCGGAGACAGAAAGTGGGGTGTTTTATGCCCGCCTGCATCACGAGCGTTACCTAAATCAACGCATCCGCCTGCGGGGAATGACCACTTCCGCCACGCTGGTGCCGGGGCAGGAGTTGAAAGTGAAGGGGGACGCCCCGGAAGCGTTTCGCAAAGGGGCGATCATCACCCAGATCACCAACAGTGCCCGCAGGGATAGCAGTTTTGAAATGACATTCACGGCCATTCCCTATTCCGAGACAGTGTGTTTTCGCCCGGAATTAGTATCGAAACCAGTGATGGCGGGCACGATACCCGCGCGGGTGAGCAGCACGAAAGTGAATGATATCTACGGCGATATCGACAAAGATGGCTTGTATCGGGTGGCGTTTGACTTTGACCGGGAGAAATGGCCGCAAGGGGAAGAAAGCCTGTGGGTGCGTCTGGCGCGTCCGTATGCGGGAGAGACCTATGGTTTTCACTGGCCGTTGCTGGAAGGCACCGAAGTGGCGATCGCCTTTGAAGGGGGCGACCCGGACCGGCCCTATATCGCCCATGCACTGCACGATTCAATGCACCCGGATCACGTCAATCTCTACAACTACAAACGCAACGTTCTGCGCACCCCGGCGAATAACAAACTGCGAATGGATGACGAACGTGGTCGGGAACATATCAAACTGAGTACCGAATACGGCGGTAAAAGCCAGTTAAATCTCGGTCACCTTGTCGATAGCCAGCGCCCACACCCGGATAAACGGGGTGAAGGTTTTGAGTTGCGAACTGACGACTGGGGAGCGATTCGGGCTGGTAAAGGATTGTTTATCAGTGCGGATAAGCAGACCCGTGCTGGTGGGGAAGTGCTGGCAATGGAGGAGGCACTTAGCCGGTTGAATACAGCGAGCGAACAGATGCAGGCGATTTCCACAGATGCTCAGACGGCTAATGGATCTGCGGCGGATATTAATGCTCAGTTAGCACTGTTACGACAGGACATTGAACAATTGAAATCTGCGGTAGTACTGATGAGTGCCCCGCAAGGGATATCGCTGACCAGTGGTAAACACCTGCAACTGGCAGCGACTGAGAACTTTATCGCCAATGCGGGTAAACATGCAGACATTGGCGTTGTGAAGAACTTCTTTGTTGGTGTTGGTCAGGCTTTCAGTCTGTTTGTACGTAAATTGGGCATCAAGTTAGTCGCGAATCAGGGGGCGGTTTCTGTTCAGGCACAAAATGGTCTTATGGAGTTACTGGCTCGTAATGCGATTAATATCACCAGCACTGAAGATGAAATTCATATCACGGCAAAGAAGAAGATCACCATCAATGCGGGTGGCTCTTATATCACCCTTGATCCGTACAAAATTGAGCAGGGAACTGCGGGAGATTACCTGATCAAATGCACCAGTTTTGACAGAAAAGGGGCGGCTGGACAGAAAACAGAACTGGCCACATTACCCGTTAAGGCGGAGGATCCGCCAGAACGTTGGTTATTTTCCTGAACAACTTAACGAATTAACCTAACTTGATGATTAAGGAGTAAAAAATGATTATCAGTCCCCCGCTGTTGCGGAATAAGTCCGATACTGAAAGTGATGCAGCCTGGATAGAGAGAATGATCCCAATAGATGTTCGGCGCGGTTTCCCGGTAAATGCCTGGCATACCTGGCACGGTGGGGTGCATCTTACACATAGTGATAGCACCAGCCAGCCGGAAAAAATTAGGGCTATTGCGGATGGGACGGTGCATTTTGTCCGACACCCTCAATTCTCTAAACGGGACTTGCCACCATATAACTATAACGGCGGAACGGATTGTGGCTGCGTGGTGTTGAAGCATGAAACGGAAATTGGCATCGGAGAGCATGGGAAAGTCACGTTTTTCTCACTGTATATGCATTTAAAGACCTTAGATAAGGACATTTCTGTGGGAAAAACCGTTTACCAAAAAGCCCCATTGGGTACAGTGGGACAGGTGGACGGGGCCAACGCGGTTCACTTCCAGATATTTTGTGACGATACCAATCTGATGAAGCTGGTTGGTCGTACCACGTCAGAATTGGATATAACCCAAGATGGCCGTACCGATGTTCTCTACGGCGATATACATTTCTACCTGCCGGTAGGTACCGCTTTTTATGAAGAGGTCCGGATAACCCAATGGGAAAGGGTAAAATATATCAGCGCTGAACCCCTTTTCGTGACAATGAGCTTTGATAATGGCAAATGTACCTTGACAACTCGGAGACGACACCGGAACGGGTATTATGAAATGGTAGGAGAAGCCCAGGTCAGCGATGATAATGAATATGACCTGTATAAAAAAGCGGTCAAACTCTATCCTGACAGTCCGGGTGCTGGTTATGAGATGTTGCGGTTTGGCCGCATTATCAATACTGAGCATGAAACCCTGTTACCGGCTAATGCTCCTCACTGGCGGGAAATAAGTTACCCAGGAGGGGAAGGTTCAGTCAACCTGGCAGTGGATTCAGTGAAAAAATTCAGCGATGCGGATTTCCCTCACTGGATGGGATGGCAGTTGATTAATGATGATAGTAGCAATAATAGCCAATGTCACTCCCCGACATTACTGGCCCAACTTAATGCAGCAACAGAGCCTCGTACAGACCTGAACTATACAATCTGTCATTTTTTATTTGAATGGGATGATGCAACAGTAGAATCCCGTTTTAACTGGTTGAAATCGCCTAATGACGTGTTGGATGGACCTATGTCGGAGGCAAATTGGAATAAATTTATCGCTCATACTAAAGCGCTAAGTATTGATACAACGGGACTTCCATCCGGCAAAATTTGGCATTTTGAGCCGAGAAGATTTATTACTCAATTTAGGAAGTGTGATTGGAAAGTTAAAAATACGCAAACACTACCCGATGAGTCATTAAGATTAATGTTACGCCAGAATAATCAGGACGTGATGTTATTGACACTGGAAGAGGGGTTTGAAGTACTCCAGTCGTGGGGGTGGAAAAAGACAAAAGCAGCTTGGGTTTCCGCGACACAATCTGATTTAGGTCAGATCATGGTGAACTATGGAACGAATGGCAAAGATGTTGTGACTACTTCAATGGTAATTGCCAAATTAGGAGATTGGGGAATTAAAGCAACGGTCTATGTTAATCATAAAGGCACTGAACTGATAAAGTTGACCGGATACCCAGGTATTCGCAAAGTATTAAATGCACCCGTGTTTGCATTAAAAAATCCGAAAGTGGTGGATTTGGGCATCGGTAAGTACGGATTAAGTAAATCAATAGTGGAAGGGGCAAGATTGACATTTTATGTGGCCGCCGCTTATCGGACATTGGACTTTATTCTGAATGATAACACCAGTCTTGCGGAATTTATTGGTTCATTAGCGACAGATGTGGTGAAGATAGGTATTGCGTCTGCGATTAGTTGGGGAATTGGGGCGGCAGCTGTCACGTGGATACCGATTGTTGCTGTTCCTTTAGTGCTCGTTGTTGGGGTTGGGATACTGTCTGCCTGGGGGCTAAATGCGTTGGATGATAAATTTGGGGTGACAGATAGAGTTGTTGCTTATCTCAGTGCGGCTCAGCAAGAAACGCTGGAGAAAGCCCGAAAGATGGAAAAAGGGTTTTGGGATCTAGGCGCGATGTTTGCGGATAAAATTCTGGAAGAAGGTAAAGAAGTTGTAGAGACAGAAATAAGAACTTATTTAAGACGCACCCTTGAGGATATTAAACCGAGATTTTTTTAAAAGTGAATTTACCAGAAGAAATGAGAAAAAGACTGCCTACATTGATGGTATTGATTGCCATTATTGTATTCCCGGCAATAGGTTCCTATTGGGCTTTTATAAGCTTGATTGATCTATTTTTATATAAGCAAGTGATTTTATTCAGTCGGTTTGATGTTTTTGCGTTTTTAAGTCCCCTTTTTTTATACCCGTTGGCTATTTTAGGGGGATATTTTCTTTTTACCCTGAATCAGGCTCCTACGTATTTGCAAGTGAAAATAGGGAAGATCATTATTTTTTCCTTTTTTTTCGCAATAGTTTCTACGATGGTTTTCTCATTTTGTTATACCCATTTTTTGGAGGAAAAAGGATATATCCGTTGTAGCGGTGTTCCGTTAGGTTCAATGCCCGGCATGGCGGTTAAATATGCTACTGATGAAGCTCTGTGCAAGTCATGACTGTTCAGTGGGCTATGACAGTGTAGGTTATTTTCTTGACAAATTCGTTATTTGATCAATTAACGATAAGGCGTATAAAAATGATTATCAGTCCTCCGCTGTTGCGGGATAAGTCCGATACTGAAAGTGATTCAGTCTGGGTAGACAGAATGATATCCGTGGATACCCGGCGAGGTTTCCCGGTAAATGCCTGGCATACTTGGCATGGGGGTGTTCACCTTATTCACAGTGATAGCACCAGCCGGCCGGAAAAAATCAGGGCGATTGCGGATGGAACGGTCCATTTTGTCCGGCAACCTAAATTCTCTCAGCGAGATCAGCCACCGTATAACTATAACGGTGGAACGGATTGTGGCTGTGTAGTACTAAAGCATGAAACGGAAATTGGCAGCGGAGAGCATGGTAAAGTCACGTTTTTCTCACTGTATATGCATTTGAAGACGATCGACAGTACTGTGTCTCAGGGAAAAACCGTTTATCGGAAAGATCCGCTCGGTACGGTAGGACAAGTAGACGGGGCCAACGCGGTTCACTTCCAGATATTTTGTGACGATGCCAATTTGTTGAAATTAGTTGGTCGTACAGAGCGGGAGTTAAATACAACAAAAGATGGTCGTATCGATGTGGTATATGGTGATATTCACTTCTACCTGCCAGCCGGGATTGCTTTCCGTGAAAAAGTGCCAGAAAAAAGGATGACAACTTGGGAAAAGGCGCCATATACCAGCCTGGAGCCGCTGTTTATCACCATGAGTTTTGATAAAGGCAAATGCACCATGACGACCCGGCGGCAACACCGGAACGGGCATTATGAAACGGTGGGAGAAGCCTTAGTCAGTGAGGATTATGAGTATGATCTATATAAAAAGGCGGTAGAACTTTACCCTGATAGCCCCAGTGCGGGTTACGAGATGTTACGGTTTGGGCGTATTATTAATACTGAACATGAAACCTTATCTCCTGCTGATGCGCCTCACTGGCGGGAAGTGAATTATCCCGGTGGGAAGGGTTGGGTCAATCTGGCGGTGAGTGAAGTGAAGAAATTCAGTGACGCGGATTTTCCTCACTGGATGGAATGGCAATTGATTGATGATGACAGCGACAGTAATAGTCAGTGCAACTCCCCGACTTTACTGGCCCAGCTTAACGCGGAAACAGAACCCCAAGCCGATCTGAGTTATGCGATTTGTCATTTTCCGTTTGAATGGGATGGTGCGACAGTGGAATCTCGCTTTAACTGGTTGAAACTGCCCAATGACGCGCTGGATGGACCGATGTCGGAAGAGGATTGGAACAAGTTTATTGCTCATGTTAAGGCGTTATGTATTGATATGGCAGGACTGCCATCCGGCAGAGTCTGGCATTTTGAGCCGAGGAGGTTTATTACTCATTTCAGGAAATGTAGGTGGTTAGGGGAAGGAGATTTAATTAGAGTTACTAGGGAAAGTGTTAAAAATAGCAAGACACATAAGGAGGAAGAATTTTTAAGTAAAGAGAGTGTTATTACTCGTATTTTACAAAGTGAAAATAATAAAGATAATGTGGTTATCCGTCCTAAAAATATAAAGGAAAGCTTATCTAAAATTATTACCAAATATGGTCTTAATCTTTCGTCTTTAAGAGTCGCACACTTTTTATCACAAATTTTTTGTGAGACAGGCAGGCTGAAAGTAGTCGTTGAACACGGGAAATATAGCTACTTCGATAAATATGAACCCAAAAAGGATTATGCTGGTAAAGAAATGAATAATCTGGCAAGGACATTGGGGAATACCCTTGTAGGGGATGGAAGTCGGTTTAAAGGAAGAGGGATTATACAAACGACGGGTAGAAAGAATTATGAGCTCTACGGAAAATATAAAGGTGATTCTGAAAAATTCTTGACAGATGCAGGAGCTGCCATTCTTGCCAGTAATGCATATTATGCTTGTGATACGGGCGGATTTTATTGGATACAGAAGCAGAGGATGAGAAAACATAATGGAAAAAAAGTCTCCTGGGGGAGTTTAAGTTTGCATTATTGGGCAGACCAAGGGGCTTTGTATAATGATGTAAAAGCAGTGACTAAATGTGTGAATGGTGGTGATCATGGGCTGGATAATGTCAGATGGCCTTGTTTTGAACATGCATTGTATGCACTGAATGATGCTATTGTTAAACCCAATAATTTTAAGCCTATAGAGTAATGGTGAATGATATGAAACTGAAAATGTTATTTGCATTGATCATAACTGTACTTTCATTTTCTGCTTATGCAGAAAAGATAGATTACTGTTATACCATTGAATTTGACAGCGGGGTTTTTAATTTAAAATCGTTAAAAAAGTCCTCTGCTAAAAATGATTGTAGATATAATCTAGTGCCTCTTATTTATAATGGAATAAAAGATTATTTTAATTTGTCTGATGCGGCATATCCATCGGGTGGTATTATCTATATAAAATGGAATGATAAAAGTAAAAAATATAGCTATGACACAGATGAAATAAATAACACATTGAAAGAGGCTTATAGTAAAAATAAGAAATTTAGCTATGTGTTAAACATGAAATATAAGGTGGAAATAAAAACCTTTCCTAGGCGTAAAGGTGCAGTGGTTATGTCAGATGTCATTTTTCTTGATAAGAAGGATAAACCTTATAGTGTAATGAGAACATTGTTTTTTTATTCTCAAGATAATTATGCCGCTGAGTATTACCCTGACCCAATAAAATATTCTGATAAAAAGAGAATTGATTTTTTAAATAAGGTGACAGATTTATTTATGACAATGGAGATTAATTGTGATTTTAGCTAATAGATTAACCTGTGTTAAATTATGCCCGGTATGTGTTGGGATATTTAAATAACGTTTCATAATTCTGCTACACATGGCCGTTTTCAACTCATTGTTATACATAGAATTATGGGTAGTATAAGATGTAGCACTATTTTGGAATCTTATTTAACAGGCATAGTTAGTAACTATCAATCAATAGGAGGAAGAGAATATGATTAGGTTTATATCTTTATTGCTGTTTTTTTTACTTTGCTTTTCTGTAAGCAAAGTATTCTCTGCGACAGAGGATGTATTTTTCTGTGTAAGATCAGATAATGATAATTATTTGTCCAAATATATGTTATTCACTGTATCAAGTGAGGATATATATGACCATTATAGTACTGGACTGGGACCTTTGCTTATGAGAGGGAGGGCTTATTTTATTGACTCTAAAGGTCATGTTAAAGATTATAATGTTGATTACACTAGCTCTATAGAAGAGGATGGTAATGGTGATATTATTTTGTCTAATGATGTTCTGAATATATATAAAGGGAATCGTGGTGATGTGATAAATGACAATAATTACACTGATTATTTTGTAAACAACGCGAGGAAATACTTGGATTTTAAATTTTACATTAGTACAAAAAACAGTACAGATGAGAGTTATGGTTTTTATTTGTATGATTATGATTTGATCAAGCATATATACATATATGATGAAAAAAATAAGTCAGAGTGTTTATCAAAATTTCCTGAAAAATATTTAAGGAAAATTAATTTGAATAGTTAATATCGTAAGTAAAATTAATTTAATTTATTTGATGGTTATTTTTCAGGTAAAGACATCCTAGATAGGAAATTTATAATGAATGTCCGTTATATTATAATTATATTTTTTTATCTTGTGGGTATTTTATTTTCCAATAATTTAGTATATGGTAAAGATGAGAATAGTTTAATTTTGAAAAAAATTAAAGAATTTTTTTATGTTAATGGGAAACCACATAGTTTAAGTTCAGTCTACAATGTTGAAACCTCTGATAGTGGATTTTCTGCATTTTATGTCTATTTCTGGAAAAAAATGATGCAAAAACTTATCCATTTGTATACAAAGATGAAAAGGAAAGGAAGCGTTCAGGTAATGATGATAGTCGATGTAACGTTTTTATTGTGAATAATGGACAGGTCGCTATTTCAATTCGTAAATTCCAATCTGGAAGTGCTGAGGATTTTGAACCATGTCTTGGATATAACACAGGATATAGGGTAATAAAATCACCAGATCACAATATAAATTGGTTTATATTTAGAGTAATGTATGAGGATGCTAATTTGAATTCACATGAAATATATGAGGTTTATGCTAGGTAAATTATATTCCATGCAGTATCTTTATAGTAAGAAATTATTTTCCCCTATTGATAATGAACCTTATTTTATAAAGAAGGTCATTATCTTAATTTTAATATGAAAAAGGAAATAAGTGATGAATGGCATGATCCATATCGGAGATAAAACTATTTGCGGTGATCGAATGGTTTTAGGTCCTTTAATCATGAAACTTAATGGTGCCAGTGTTGCCCGTAAAGGTGACAAAGTGCCCCGATTGCCTCTTGTGGGCACCGTTATACGTGCGGTTGTGCACTGCTATTTTCTATATTCTGGATGTTACCGAGAGTAATCATTATGCCTGTTAAATTGAATCTTTTACCCGGTCCAGCTCCTCGCCCTAAAAATCCCCGACTTTTGTTTTGGCTTGTTTTACTCCCCGGCGTGCTTTTTGTTGTCGGTGTCATGAGTACCATACTGTGGGGAGGCATGGAAATTCGTCATCAACCAGTGATTTTTGGCTTACATGCGTTGGGTATCCCTGCGTTGTGCTGGTTGTTTATCACAGGATGTCGGTGGTTACTGTATACCAGCCAGCATCTCTGGGCAGATGGTTGGGACCAACGTCGCCAGCAGGTTATTTTACAGGAAACTCGGCGGGGCCGACGTTCGTTGCAGATTCTGAGTGTTGCATTGCACACGGCGTTCGTGGATGAAGAAACACCAGAGAAGCAGGTTGCATTACTCACCAGGAATGAGAAAGCGTTAAAAGCACAGCCGTCATGGCTAAGCGAAGAGGCTATTCGCCACAGCCGGTTACCCACTCTGGGAGATGAATCTTGTGATGAGCTGATACGGCGAACATTGTCATCCATTATTGCCACCTTTGCTAAGACGCTGGAACGGCTGCCAGATAACACTCCTCTTTCCCTACTTTTTGAGGCCAATACGACTTTATCTGAAAGTGAATTGAACAACATATGTCAGCAGGTATGGTCTGAGGCGGGTATTCGCCAACCTGTGAGTTTTGTTGAAGGTGCAGGGTTATCTGTGGTGGATGATTGGCTGGATAACCATATTTGTAAACGTTCGTTGTTACTGATCGTGGCACTGCAAATTTGTCCGGCACAACCTGAGAAGACGGCGGAATTGGCTGTCGGGCTGATATTAGGTAACCGGCTGACACAAAAGATATTAACACCACAGGCATTTTTGCACCGTCCTGAATGTTCCTCTCATTCGTTGCTTGCGCAAAGTATACGGCAGGCGCTGGATTGGGTGCCAGTCACATCGGAGTCGTTACAGTATGCTTGGTTATCACAATTGTCTCAGGCAGATAGTGAAGCCTTTACTATATTGAGCAGTATTGCTCCCTTAAACATGACATATGCACAGGGTATTTATGACCTGGATATCTTATTAGGTACATCGGGCTGTGTTGCCCCCTGGATTGTGATTGCCGCTGCGGCGCTTCATGCTCAGCACACTGCGGCCAGTCAGCTGACTTTCAGTGGTTCATCTGCCCTTGAGCAAGGGTGCTGGTGTGCAGTCGTGTCCCCGAATGAAACTTTACCGGAGGTAACGCAATGAAGCGTATCCGAACTCAATCTTTTTTCTGGTTGTTGCTTGTCTTCGTTTTGGTCATAGCCGCAATGCTAAGTTACTTCGCTTGGAAGATGCCTAATGAACTGGGCATTCAGGCAGATAGCCATCTTCAACAGATGTGGTTTATTGGTATCGTCATAAGCAGTGTAGTTTTTCTGCTTATAATGGGAATTTATTATGTTGCTACCTACCAAACGGGCAAGTTGAGTTTTGAAGATCTGCGCAAAAGTATTTCTGGTGATGACAAAAAAACCGAACCTGTGGAGGCTCAACTCCCTGAATCCGTCTCCGCTATAAAAGACTTGCCTGATCGCATGCGCCTCCGTTATGGGAGGTTCTGGTGGTATAAAGTCCGTATTTTACTGGTGGTGGGTGAAGTGGAACAGGTGGAAGCCATCGCACCGGGGCTGACCTCGGCGTATTGGCAGGAGGGCTATCGCACGCTGTTGCTTTGGGGCGGCAGTTTGCAGGTTGAACCGGATGCCACTCAGTTAATGGCCCTTCGTCGCTTGCGCCGTTACCAGCCATTCAATGGCATTGTCTGGGCGCTGACCGAAGCTCAAAGCGCACAGCCGGTATGGATGGATAAAGCATTGCGGATATTGCAGAAACAAGCCCAACAGCTGCGCTGGCAAGCCCCGGTCTACCTGTGGCAGGTGTGTCACAGTCTCTGGTCTCAAGAAGACCGTATCACTCAGGCCGTCGGCTGCTTTTTTCCTGAACGTTGTACCCCGGATATTGTGGCGACACAGTTGCAAGAATTGGTTGACCCCATACGCAAGAGAGGAATGCAACAAGTACTAGAAGAGAACGCCCATGATTTTCTTTATCGACTATCATCCACATTGGAAAAACAGGGAATTGATCACTGGCGACAGGTCTTGGCTCCGTGGTTAGTGGAGTATGGCGATGTGGTATTGCTGCGTGGTTTGATGTTCAGTTTGCCGCTCAAAGCGCAGGCGAGTAGCATCCCGCAAAGCTGGCTGCCCGACTCGGCTTGGCAGGGGGTGTTGGAGGGCAGTCGTCGTTTCCACGGTCGGCGGGTGGGCATACTCCACACACAGACCATTTATCGCGGCTTGATGGCGTTGGCCTTGTTATGGGGGGCTGGAATGGTGCTCTCCTTTTTCACCAACCGTGACCAGCTAGCCGTGGTGCAGGCGGCGGTGACTGATCTGAAAGCTCAGCCGGAAGGTTCTGATGCCCAGTTGATGGCCTTAAAGGACCTGCGTAACGAGGTGGGCCGGTTGCAATATCGGGCTGAACATGGTGTGCCGTGGTATGAGCGTTTTGGTTTGAGTCAGAATCAGAAACTGTTGACGGCAGTGCTGCCTTATTATGCGCAGGCCAATAACCACCTGATACGAGACAATGCTGCCGCAGTGTTGCATGCAAAACTGAGCGCACTGGTGGATTTACCGCCGGGCAGCTCTTTGCGGGCTAAATGGGCGCAGGCGGGTCATGACCAGTTGAAAGCCTACCTGATGATGGCGCAGCCGGAAAGAGTGGATGTCGCGTTTTTAACCCGGATACTGAACGCAAATGAACCCGAGCGGGCCGGTATTGCCCCCGGTGTCTGGCTAGATGCGGCGTCGGATTTGTGGGGGTTTTATGCGGAGAATCTGTCCGCGCACCCTGAATGGCGGATAACCCCGGATAAGGCTTTGGTTAAACAGGTGCGTCAGCTGTTGCTGATCCAGCTGGGTAAGCACAATGCTGAAGCGGCGCTTTACCAGCAGATGCTGCAATCGGTGGAGAAAAATTATGCTGACCTGACACTCAGACAAATGACCGGCGACACGGATGCTGAACGGCTGTTTACCACCTCCCGCGTGATACCGGGGATGTTTACCCGTCAGGCATGGGAAGGCGGGATACAAAAAGCGATAGCGGAGGCGGTGGCGTCACGTAAGGAGGCGATTGACTGGGTACTGAGTGATAACCGTCAGGCAGTCTCGGCTGCGGTGTCACCCGAAGAGCTGAAAGCCCGTTTGACTGCCCGTTACTTCACCGATTTTGCCGGCGTGTGGCAGGATTTTCTCAACAGCCTGCGCTGGCATAAAACCCGGAACCTGTCGGATGTTATCGATCAGCTAACCCTGATGGCGGACAGGCGTCAGTCTCCGCTGATTGCGTTGATGAACACACTGGCCTACCAGGGGGAGACCGGGCAACAGGGGCCGACGTTATCAAATTCGTTGGTAAAATCCGCCAAAACGTTGCTGAATAAAAAAACGTCTAGGGTGATTGACCAACAGACGACTGGCGTGCACGGCCCAATGGATGAAACCTTTGGGCCGTTGCTGGCGCTGATGGGAGAACATCAGGTGGCCGGGGGAATGAAGGTTGACAGCACGTTGAATTTACAAACCTTTCTCACCAGGGTAACCGAAGTGCGGCTGAAACTGCAACAGATGAATAACAGTGATGATCCGCCAGAGATGGCGAAAACACTGGCTCAGACGGTGTTTCAAGGAAAAAGCGCAGATCTGACTGAGACGCGAGGCTACGGTCGTTTGATAGCCGCCAGTCTGGGGGGGCAATGGCGTGGTTTTGGTCAGGCAATGTTTGTTAAGCCGCTAACGCAGGCATGGCAGGGCGTACTGAAACCGGCTGCGGCGAGTCTGAATGAACAATGGCGGTCGGCGATAGTCGCTAATTGGAATACAGCTTTTGCTGGTCGGTATCCGTTTGCTGGTGGGCAAAGCGAAATCTCGTTACCGATGCTGGGGCAGTTTATCCGGTCTGATTCAGGTCAGATAGAGCGGTTTCTGACCAGTCAGTTAGGGGGGGTGTTGCATAAAGAAGGTAACCACTGGGTGCCAGATAGAGTGAACGGCCAAGAATTGCGTTTTAATCCGCGTTTCCTGAAGGCGATAAATCAGCTCAGTCAGCTATCGGACCTGTTATTTGCCGATGGCAGTCAGGGGCTACGGTTTGAACTGCGGGCCAAACCGGTTCGGGATGTAGCGGAAACCGACCTGACGATAGATGGACAGCAATTGCGTTATTTTAACCAGATGGAAAGCTGGCAGAGTTTTCGCTGGCCGGGCGAGACCGATGAACCGGGGGTGACGCTGATGTGGACCAGTGTTAATACCGGGGCGCGGTTGTTCGGTGATTATCAGGGGAACTGGGGGTTGATCCGCTGGCTGGAACGAGCGAAAGCGGAAAGGCTGGATGAAAGCCGTTACCGCCTGATCTTTACTGCCCCGGATGGTTTACCACTAACCTGGATATTACGCACGGAAATGGGTGAAGGGCCATTGGCATTATTGAAACTGAGAGGATTTACGTTGCCGAAAGACATCTTTGCGGTGACGCCAAGTGATGATACAGCTATGTCAGCAACTCATGATGACTGGGAGGAATAATATTGCAACTTAGTTAGGTGAATGTAATTTATTGATTCTAATAACATAGTCGATTAGAGTTGTCATGCTACCAGCAAAATCTGATAGTCAGGGTTTCGCAGCCTTGAACTCATTGGACACTGGTAAGTAGTTTTACCAGTGCGCCGCCTGCTATCTCCAATCAATGGTGATTCAGGCAGGGAGAGGTTATGCCTCGCTGAGTTGATGAGCTCAGACTGCGAATCCTGTCTGTATCACCACCACTATTTTGAGGGAGTAAAGCAGAAATGAGTGATGTACAAGACTGGCATCCAGCAGACATTATTGCGGCATTTAGGAAACGAGGAACCACTCTTGCGGCCGTTTCCCGAGAAGCTGGATTGGCATCAAATGCTTTAACTAATGTTTTTGCTCGTCGATGATCAAGAGGCGAACAAATCATAGCGGAAGCTTTAAATTGTAGCCCTGCTGAAAAATTGCGCTTATTAGTCGAATCCGCCTGCTATTATTGTTTTGGCTTTTGTTTTTACGAATGATTGATAGTGGGATATATGTAATAACGTGTTTTTTGATGGAAATATGGGGTAATTCAGTTAACTTGAATTAAGAAATTTTGCTTTGGTATTAAAATAATGGATGGTAATAACTATGGGGAAGTGGTGATTATAGCCTTTGTTGTATAATTATTATTTATGATAACCACCAAAAATATTAAATCGAAGTTAAAATTTTACCACTCTAAGTTAATATTGTTGAATATTTTATAAATTACCTTATATTGAAATTAATGGTTTTATTTTTGTTGTAAAGTAATGCCTTGAAAATTTTTTTAATCTAATTTTCTATTTTTATGAAATTGGATATACCCGACATTCCGCGCCGCATTCGTAATTTGTTGTTTTAATTGAGAATCAACAAGTGCATGAATTTTATACAAACGATTTAAAATCAGTATATTACAGATATGGCTGCGGAATGACGGATATACAGGGTGTTTTTATGAATTTATTGATAATTTAATAACAATTGGTTTAATTTTTTTTAAATGATTTTAATTAGGAATTAATAGTGAGTAGATAAAGTTCAATAGTAATTTGACATTTATGCATAATCAATACAATCAACAGTTCCATTCTTAATGATAATGGTGACTTATGACAGCATCTCAGAATTGCCAATAAACCGTATCGTAAACTCTATGTCTGTTCTGAAAGAGGAGGAAAAATTAAAAATAAAGTGAGTATTGATGAACGAACATAACTCATTGATAAAAAATGTATTGGTGACTGAGAAGGCGATACGATAATCATCAGATTTAATAGAAAATAAGAACCAAAAGCCATAATCATAATGAAGGAGTTATACTTGTTAAAATAAATAGCTAAAACAATGACGCGTGATAACAATTTGGAGTTTTCGAGTCATGAAATTATCAGCAAAAAATTAGAAATAAATACCTACTTTTTGAATCTTTATTCCGTCTGGTAAATAGGGGTAAATGAAAATATCAATGAGTTTATTAGACAATACTTTCCGAAAGGAATAGACTTTAATAAAATCTCTAACCAAGGGATAAATTTGGTTGTAACCCGATTAAATAATCTACTAAAAAACTCGGGACGGCAAAGTTCTTTAATAGATTATTTAAAGGAATACGAAATTGTTTACTCGTAGTGTAATGATGTTGCATTTACTATGCGAAACCATCATGGAATTCAATATCAGTCAATAAATATAATAAGAAATTAATGGGAGTTATTCAGAAAACAAGAGTTAAAAAGGAATGTTTTATTCAGAAATATAAGGTGAATTATTTGTTCCTTTGTAAGGGTGATTAGCGTCGAAAGATTATTAATTGGCAATGATTGACCCAGCTATGGCATCCAGTATCTGAGTATCTTGAATTGATGTAAGACGTGTCGGTTTTTATTTATTGGAAACAAGAAATAAGAGAAAAGCCCGATTGATGGCTGTTGGGAACGACAGTTTTCAAATTTCTAACAAATTCGTTAAGGGAATAGATATAGATGAAAGATAACGTTGCTAAAATGAAAAATGTTCTTAAAGCTAAACTATTTTCTCCGACGTCAGAGGATATAACTAACGTAAATGATGCTTCACAACAGCTCCATAATGTGAAGAATTTCGTCACATCTAGTGAATTATTTTGGCATGAGCGTCTTGCTTCTTTAGAGGCATTCCAATTACCTTTCGAAATGACAGGGCAACAAGCGGAACCCAGATGGACAATAAGCGCCTGGCAGCCCCCACTGCCAGGAAATAGTGAAGAAGATCCATTACGGCTACTGTTACAGGCGTTTGTTATCTATCTTGCGCGTTTGACTCATCAAGCTGAATTCCAAGTTGGGTGGCGTGTGGATGAGGCAGAAGATAAACTGGATAATTTGTCGCCGGTGGTACCAATGGTGGTTGAGGTGGAGTTTGATAAGCCTTGGTGTGCGGTAGCTGACTGGATTGATGACGAGTTTGAGAGGTTGACACAGCACCATACATTTAGTTGTGATCTCCTTTCTCACTCTCCTATACTGCGTACTATTCCTGAATTAACAACAAGCCGACCGTGGCGAATTGCTATCTCTGTAATACAGGATGACAGACTGTGTAATCAGGAAGTGTCTGGTGAATTGTTGACCCTCCAGGTAAATTCGCGGGGTGGTTTTCGTTGGATCTACGATAGAAATTGCCTTAGCCCAGAAGTTGTTCTGCGGATGAGCGAACATTTACAGGTATTGGTAGCGTCAAAAAGGCGGGAAGAGGAAACCCCTATCTGGCAGCTTAATTTGCTGTCTGCGGCTGAGCGTATATTGCTACTGGAAACCTGGAACACTACAGAAAACCCCTATCCTAATCCGCTATGTATTCATCAGTTATTTGAACGACAGGTGGAGATTGTTCCAGAGACTTTGGCATTAGAATGTCAAGGGCAAATCCTCAGTTATGCTGAATTAAATGTCAGAGCCAACCGATTGGCTCATCAACTGATTGCGCTGGGCGTTACACCAGACCAGCGGGTAGTGATTTGTGTGGCACGCTCTCCGGCTATGGTGGTAGCGCTGCTCGCGGTGTTGAAAGCAGGCGGGGCGTATGTGCCGCTGGACTTAACTTATCCGGGCGAACGTTTGACTCATATGCTGAATGATGCTGCCCCATTAGTGATACTAGCTGATGAGGCAGGGCAAGTGGCGCTGGGTGAGAAAGCACTTGCTAAGTTGACTGTACTTGATCCGAATACCCAGCTAGATCAACGGGACAGTAACCCGCAGGTACCCGAATTGACGCCACACCACCTAGCGTATGTGATTTACACCTCAGGTTCTACTGGTACACCGAAAGGGGTGATGGTGGAACACCAGGCTGTTTACCAACGTATTCTGGGCTTTAATGAGGTCTATGCGGTCACGGCGCAAGACCGAATGCTGCAATTTTCATCGTTTGCATTTGATGCGTCAGTCGAGGAATTTTTCTCGTCATTATGCCATGGCGCTACGCTGGTGATGCGCGATGATAACTGGTTGTCTTCCCTACAGGCGTTTATTTCTTTAACTCAGCAAAATCGTATCACGGTGATGTCTCTGCCGACCCTGTTTTGGTCTGAACTGGCGGCCAGAGACAACGCATTACGACTACCGGAGTGTCTCAGATTAATCATTATTGGTGGTGAGGAGGTGAAAAAGCGAGCTATTCAGGATTGGTTTGCGAAGGAAACTCATCGCCCACGGTTATTGAATACTTATGGTCCGACTGAAAATACCGTGATTGCGACTTGTCAGGAGATATTATCCCCAGAGGATGATGGCTCAATTGGTCGGCCAGTAAGCAGTACTTGTATTTATTTGCTGGACAGATATGGACAACCGGTACCATTAGGTTGCATTGGCGAATTGTATATTGGTGGTGTGGGTGTCGCTCGGGGTTATCTGAACCGGCCAGAATTGACGGTTGAACGTTTCCTGCTTGACCCGTTTAGCGATAGGCACAATGCACGGATGTATCGCACTGGGGATTTGGCGCGTTATTTGCCGGATGGCAATCTGGAATTCCTGGGTCGCAATGACCAGCAGGTCAAAATCCGCGGTTTTCGCATTGAACTGGGGGAGATTGAAACCCGATTAACTGAGTATCCAACGGTACAAGAGGCAGTGGTACTGGCGTTGAATGATGGTCAGGATAAACGACTGGTCGCCTATGTGATAGCGGAAACCCATGAAGGGCTGGCGGCTGGTTTACATGCTCATCTGACTGCCATTTTGCCAGATTATATGGTGCCGTCTGTCTTTGTGCGTCTGGATACTTTCCCTCAGACTCCGAATGGTAAGCTGGATCGCCTGGCATTACCGGCACCAAGAGAGGGAGATTTTATCCGTCAGGTTTATGAAGCCCCGCAAGAGGAGGCTGAAATCGTTCTGGCGACCCTCTGGGGGGAGTTGTTGGGTATTGAGTTGATTAGCCGGCATGACAGCTTCTTTGCGCTAGGAGGCCATTCACTGCTTGGTGTGAGGATGATTGAACGTCTGCGTCACCAGGGGTTAACATTGGCGGCGCGTGATCTGTTCCAGTCTCCGGTGCTGTCAGCACTGGCCCAAACGTTGGGGCGGCATCAGGCCGTGAGGATACCGGCCAATATCATTACACCGACTACAACGGTACTGACGCCGCTGATGTTGCCGTTGATTGATTTGACTCAGGCTGACATTGACTACATTGTCGGGCAGGTACCTGGTGGAGTTACCAATATTCAGGATATTTATGCGTTGTCGCCGTTACAGGACGGAATCCTGTTCCACCATGTGCTGGAAAAGGAAGGCGATCCGTACCTGTTGATTTATCCAGTTGTCTTTGCTGATAGGTCTCTGCTGGACCGCTATCTGGCGGCGGTGCAACAGGCGGTTGATCGTCACGACATCCTGCGTACCGCTTTTATCTGGGAGGGATTATCAGTTCCAGCTCAGGTGGTTTGGCGTCGGGCGCAGTTGTCCGTGACGGAATTGACTCTGGATCCGGCTGACGGTCCTGTCATTGACCAATTAACCTGGCGTTTTGATCCGGGTCACCATCGTCTCGATCTAAGTCAGGCACCGCTACTGCACTTTGTTATCGCTCAGGAAACTGATGGTCGCTGGTTTTTACTGGAATTACAGCATCATTTGATCGGCGACCATGAAACAATGGAAGTGATGCACAATGAAGTACAGGCGTATTTTGCAGGACAGGCGGACTGTTTGCCTGCGCCGGTACCGTTCCGTAATCTGGTGGCTGAGGCCCGGCTCGGCGTGAGTCAGGCTGCACATACCCGTTTCTTTACCGAGATGTTGGCGGCGGTGGATGAACCCACGTTGTCGTTCGGGTTGGCGGACGTGCATCGTGATGGATCTCAGAAAACGGAATCCCATAGGATGTTGGCACCTGAGTTGAATGACTGTCTGCGCAATCAAGCCCGACGTCTGAACGTCAGTCTGGCGACGTTGTGTCATCTGGCCTGGGCACAAGTATTATCGCGTACCTGCGGGCAAGAGAAAGTGGTGTTTGGCACAGTACTGTTTGGGCGGATGCAGGCAGGTAAAGGCTCTGACAGTGGCATGGGATTGTTTATCAATACCCTGCCGTTGCGGTTGGATATGGATGATACTCCGGTACGGGATAGTGTGCGAAAGGTACATTTGCAACTGGCCGGGTTATTGGAGCATGAGCATTCCTCTCTGGCGCTGGCTCAACGGTGCAGCGGTGTTGCCAGCGGTACACCACTTTTTAATGCTCTGTTGAACTATCGGCATAATGAGCAGCTGGTGACTCTGGATGGAACGATGGACGGTATTGAATTCTTGGGGGAACAAGAACGGACCAACTATCCGTTTGTACTGTCGGTAGAAGATGGTGGTACTACTTTGGGTCTGACTGCTCAGGTAGTGTCACCGTTTAAGCCAGAAAAGATATGCGGTTATATGCAACAGGCGCTAGAAAGTTTGATAGAGGCTCTTGAACAAGCCCCGGTAATGCCTGTTCGGGCATTGGAAATTTTGCCGGAAGCGGAGCGTACGTTGCTGTTAAAGACCTGGAACGCCACGGAAACTGCGTATCCTGACCAATTGTGCGTTCATCAGCTGTTTGAACAACAGGTGGAGAAAACCCCTGATGCGATAGCGTTAGCATATGAAGAACAGACGCTCAATTATACCGAATTGAATGTTCGTGCTAATCAGTTGGCTCATCAGCTAATTGCATTGGGTGTAGTACCAGATCAACGAGTGGCGATTTGTGTGTCACGTTCACCGGCAATGATAGTGGGGTTGATGGCGGTGCTGAAAGCTGGTGGAGCTTATGTACCTCTGGACCCTGCCTATCCGGGTGAGCATTTGGCGCATATTCTAAGGGATGTTGCCCCAACTATTTTGCTGGCTGATAAGGTCGGGCGTGCAGCGTTGGGTGAGCAGGCACTGGCAGAGCTCACCATACTTGACCCGAATGCACTGTTTAACCTGCGGGACTGCAACCCAGAAATACCTGCATTAACCTCACGACATCTGGCGTATGTCATTTATACTTCGGGTTCGACGGGGACGCCGAAAGGGGTGATGTTGGAACATCGTGGTGTTTGCAACTACCTGCTATGGGCACTGAGTAATTACCTAACTGAAAAGCAATTTGATGGTATTGTTTCGTCGCCGCTAGCCTTTGATGCCACGGTTACCAGTCTTTACCTGCCCTTATTGTGTGGCGGCAAGATCCATTTGCTCCGTGACGGGCAGGAGCTAATTGAACTTCTCCCTGCGCTGATGTCAATGGAGTCGGGTGCTTTGGTTAAAATGACTCCTAGCCATCTTTCAGCAATGGGGCAGGAGTTGAAAACCGTGGGGCGAAAATGTCCTGCACACTGTTTTGTTGTGGGTGGGGAGACGCTACCCAGTTCTACTGTTGCACTCTGGCGAACACTATCGCCTGGATCACGTATCATCAACGAGTACGGTCCAACCGAAACCGTCGTGGGTTGTACTGTGTTTGATACCAATCATCCGAGCTGTTTTGTCGATAACATACCGATTGGTCGCCCAATTTCTAATACCCAAATCTATATTCTCGATACTCATGGGGAACCTGTTCCAATGGGTGTCGTTGGTGAGCTTTACATTGGGGGAGTCGCTGTCGCTCGTGGCTATCTGAATCAGCCGGAATTGACGGCTGAACGTTTCTTGTCTGACCCATTTAATGATAAACAGGGTGCACGAATGTACCGCACCGGAGATTTGGTTCGTTATTTACCAGATGGCAACTTGGTATTTGTTGGCCGTAATGACCAGCAGGTCAAAATCCGTGGGTTCCGTATTGAACCTGGTGAAGTTGAAACACGACTGACAGAGTACTCATCGGTACGTGAGGCGGCTGTGTTGGCGCAGGGTGAAGGGCAGGCTAAACGTTTGGTGGCTTATGTGGTGGCACCAGCAGATGACAAGTTGGTGAATAATCTACGTACTTACTTGAGTGCAGTTTTGCCTGACTATATGGTACCGTCAGCCTTTGTGCGTCTGGATGCCTTCCCGTTAACCCCGAACGGCAAGCTGGATCGCCGATTACTGCCGGTGCCAGGTGAGGAAGCCTTTGCCCGTCAGGTTTATGAAGCCCCGCAAGGGGAAACAGAAATTGCGCTGGCCGTTATCTGGCGTGAAGTCTTGGGCATTGAACAGATTAGTCGGCATGATAATTTCTTTGCCTTGGGCGGTCATTCTTTGCTGGTTATTCGGCTGATTGAGTGTTTGCGTAACCTTGGACTTACATTGGCGGCTCGTGATCTGTTCCAGTCTCCGGTGTTGTCAGCATTGGCTCGAACGCTGAGGCAGCACCAAACTGTGACGGTACCTGCTAATGTTATTACGCCGAGAACTACGGCATTAACACCGACGATGCTGCCATTGATCGAGCTGACTCAGAATGAGGTTGACTGTATCGTTGAGCAAGTACCAGGCGGGATCGCCAATATTCAGGATATCTATGCCCTGTCACCGTTACAGGATGGCATCCTGTTCCACCATTTATTGACCAACGAAGGCGACCCGTATCTCTTGGTCAGCCAGATGGCCTTTGCTGATCGTTCATTGCTGGATCGTTATCTGGCGGCAGTGCAACAGGTGGTTAATCGCCACGATATTCTGCGTACCGCCTTTACCTGGCAAGGGTTATCAGCACCGGTTCAGGTGGTTTGGCGTCAGGCACCGTTATCAATTATCGAATTGATGTTAAATTCTGCTGACGGGCCGGTTTATGAGCAACTGGCTCAACGTTTTAATCCCCGTCATTATCGTCTCGATTTAAGTCAGGCACCGCTATTGCGTTTTGTGGTGTCGCAGGAGACCGATGGTCGCTGGTTTTTACTGGAGCTACAACATCATCTGATTGGCGACCATACCACAATGAAAATGATGAATCGTGAAGTGCAGGCATATCTCACTGGACAAGGGAACAACCTGCCTGCACCGGTTCCTTTCCGTAATTTGGTAGCTGAGGCACGGTTAGGGATGAGTCAGGAAGCGCATATCCGTTTCTTTACCGACATGTTGGCGGAAGTGGATGAGCCCACATTGCCATTTGGGCTGTCGAATGTGCATCTTGATGGTTCTCAGATGACAGAGTTTCATTGGATGTTGACTGCTGAGTTAAATGACCGCCTGCGTAGTCAGGCCCGACATTTGGGCGTTAGTCTGGCGTCGTTGTGTCATCTGGCTTGGGCACAGGTGTTGTCGCGTACTAGCCAGCAAGATAAAGTGGTGTTTGGCACTGTGCTGTTTGGGCGCATGGCGGCGGGAAAAGGGGCTGATAGTGGTGTGGGACTGTTTATCAATACCTTGCCGCTGCGGTTGGATATCGATGATACCCCTGTGCGGGATAGTGTGCGGGCGGCGCATTTGCGACTGGCTGGATTGCTTGCACATGAGCATGCCTCACTGGCGATAGTCCAGAGGTGCAGTGGGGTTGCCAGTGGTATGCCGCTCTTTAGTGCTCTGTTGAACTACCGATATAGTAATGAACCGATTACTTCGGATGAAATGATGAGTGGTATTGAATTTCTGGGCGGACAAGAACAACAGGAGCGCACTAATTATCCCTTTGGGTTATCGGTGGAGGATGGGGGGGACACTTTAGGGTTGATTGCTCAGGTGGTGCAACCATTTGATCCAAAAAGAATATGTGGTTATATGCAACAGGCGTTGGAAAGTTTGGTGGAGGCCCTTGAACAAGCACCGGAAATGCCTGTTCGGGCATTGGAAGTCTTACCGGAAGCGGAGCGTACGTTGCTGTTAAAAACATGGAATGCCACGGAAACCACGGATTTTGACCTGTTATGCATTCATCAACTGTTTGAGCAGTGGGCAGCAAAAAAACCGGAGTCAATAGCGTTAGTGTATGAAGGGCAACGCCTCAGTTATGCCGAATTAAATGCCCGTGCCAACCGTCTAGCCCATCAACTGATTGAATTGGGCGTCATACCGGATCAACGGGTGGCGATTTGCGTAGTACGTTCACCGGCAATGGTGGTGGCATTATTAGCGGTATTAAAAGCCGGTGGAGCTTATGTGCCGTTGGACCCTACCTATCCGAGTGACCGTTTGGAATATATTCTGATGGATGCTGCGCCGGCTATTTTGCTGGCAGACAATGCCGGATGTACCGCGTTGAGTAAGAAGGCATTGGCAGAACGGATAGTGCTCGACCCGAATACTCTGTTTAACCAGTCGGACAGTAACCCGCAGATACCGGAATTGACCGCACAGCATTTAGCGTATGTGATTTATACCTCAGGTTCGACCGGTATGCCAAAAGGAGTCATGATCGAACATCGTGGGCTGGTCAATCTTATCCGGGATAAAATCGCCCAGTTCGATATTCACGCTGGTAGCCGGATGTTGCAGTTTGCTTCATTTAGCTTTGATGCCAGTGTCTGGGAAATCATGATGTCGCTATGCGGTGGTGCTACTCTGGACATTCCCGCCGATATCGTTCGTCAGGACCCGCATCATCTTTGGCGTTACATAGAAGAGCAGTTGGTAACGCACGCTTGCCTGACGCCAGCACTGCTTCGGGATGGCGCTGATTTACCGGCGATAACGATAAAACCGACCTTAATATTGGGAGGGGAGACCCCCAATGTGGCGCTGTTCCAGGCTTTGCGTAGTCAGGTAAACCTGTTCAATGCGTATGGACCGACAGAGATAACAGTTTGTGCTACAACTTGGCATTGTCCATCAGACTATACAGATACAGGGAGGCTTATTGGGTGCCCAGGGGCCAATACGTCGGTTTATTTATTGGATGCTGATGGTCAACTGGTGCCACTAGGAGGCGTGGGTGAGTTGTATATTAGTGGCGCAGGTGTGGCGCGTGGCTATCTGAATCGCCCTGAATTGACGGCTGAACGTTTCCTTATCGATCCATTTAGCGATAAACCGGGTGTACGAATGTATCGAACCGGAGATTTGGCCCGTTATCTGCCGGATGGCAATCTGGAATTCCTCGGCCGTAATGACCAACAGATTAAAATCCGGGGCTTCCGGGTTGAACCGGGGGAGATTGAGGCCCGGTTAGTAGAACACCCGGCGGTGCATGAAGCGGTTGTGTTGGCATTAGGTGATGGGCCGGACAAACGGTTGGTGGCTTATGTGGTGGCACCAATGGATGAGGGATTGGTGAATAATTTGCGGGCTCACCTGAGTGCCATTTTGCCGGATTATATGGTACCAGCAGCCTTTATGCGTCTGGATGCATTGCCATTAACCCCAAATGGTAAGCTGGATCGTCGGGCACTACCGGCACTGAATCATGAGGCTTTTGCCCATCAGGTTTATGCAGTGCCGCAAGGAGAAACAGAAATTGCCTTGGCGACGATTTGGTGTGAGCTACTGGAGGTTGAACAGATTGGTCGGAATGACAATTTCTTTGCGCTGGGAGGACACTCGCTGCTTGTTGTACGGATGGTTGAACGCTTGCGTCATCAAGGGTTGACTCTGGCAGTGCGTGATCTGTTCCTATCGCCGGTGCTGTTTGAACTGGCGCAAAAACTGGGGCAACATCCGATTGTGTTTGTTCCACCGAATGTCATTACATCAACGACGACGAGAATCACCCCAACGATGTTGCCGCTGATTGATCTGACTCAATCAGAGATTGACCGTATCGTTGAGCTGGTGCCGGGTGGAATGGTCAATATTCAGGATATCTATGCGTTGTCACCGTTGCAGGACGGCATTTTATTCCACCATTTACTGGCAAATGAAGGTGATCCATATTTGTTAGCCGGTCAGGTGGTCTTTGCTGACCGGTCTCTATTGGATCGCTATCTAGCGGCGGTACAACAGGTGGTTGATCGCCACGATATTCTGCGTACTGCCTTTATCTGGCAAGGGTTGTCAGTGCCGGCGCAAGTGGTCTGGCGTCAGGCGCTATTGTCAGTCACAGAACTAACGCTGGATCCGGTTGATGGGCCGGTTTGTGAGCAACTGATGCTGCGTTTTAATCCCCGTCATTATCGTCTCGATTTAAACCAGGCACCTCTGTTGCGTTTTATAGTGGTACCGGAGACTGATGGCCGCTGGTTTTTACTGGAGTTGCACCATCACTTGATTGGCGATCATACTACGCTGGATGTGATGAACCGTGAAGTACAGGCGTACCTTGCTGGACAGGAGGGCAATCTGCCAGCACCCGTTCCTTTCCGCAATCTGGTGGCGGAGGCCCGGTTAGGGGTGAGTCAGGCCGAGCATACCCGTTTCTTTACCGAGATGTTGGCGGCGGTGGATGAACCGACGCTGCCGTTCGGGCTGTCAGATGTACATCATGATGGATCTCAAGAGAGGGAATCGCACCGGACACTAACGGCCGGGTTGAATGACCGTCTTCGTCGTCAGGCACGGTGTTTGGGGGTCAGTCTGGCGGCGTTGTGTCATTTGGCTTGGGCACAGGTGTTGTCTCGTACCAGCGGGCAGGAGAAAGTGGTGTTTGGCACTGTGCTATTTGGGCGCATGGCAATAGGGGAAGGGGCTGACAGTGGGATGGGGTTGTTTATTAATACCTTGCCGCTGCGGTTGGATATGGATAATACCCCAGTACGGGACAGTGTGCAGGCGGTACATCTGCGACTGGCTGGGTTACTGGCGCATGAGCATGCTTCACTGGCGCTGGCTCAGCAGTGCAGTGGGGTTGCCCGCGGTACGCCCCTTTTTAGTGCCTTACTGAACTATCGGCATAATGATCAGCCAGTGGTTTCAGATGAAACGATAGAGGGTATTGAATTTCTTGACGGTCAGGAGCGCACTAACTATCCCTTTGGGCTGTCGGTGGAGGATGATGGCACCACGTTGGGACTGACCGCTCATGTGGTGCAGCCGTTAAATCCGGATCGGGTATGCGGTTATATGCAGCAGGCACTGGAGAGTCTGGTAGAGGCCCTTGAGCAAGCCCCGGAGACACCAGTACGAGCACTGAACATCTTGCCTGAAATGGAACGCACGTTGTTGCTGGAAACCTGGAACGTCACAGAAATTCCGTATCCTGACCCGTTATGTATTCATCAGCTTTTTGAGCAGCAGGCAGAGCAAACCCCGGGAGCGACGGCGTTAGCATATCAAGATCAGACTTTCAGTTACACCGAGTTAAATGCCTGTGCTAACCGTCTGGCCCATCAACTGATTGGGTTGGGTGTCACACCGGATCAGCGGGTGGCAATTTGCGTGACACGCTCCCCGGTGATGGTAGTGGCATTGTTGGCGGTGCTAAAAGCAGGGGGCGCTTATGTGCCGCTGGATTCAACCTACCCGGGGGAGCGTCTGGCGTATATCCTGAATGATACAACTCCGGCAGTAGTTTTGGCTGATGCGGTTGGCCGGGCGGCGTTGGGTGAAGAAGCGCTGGTCGGGTTGACGGTACTTGACCCGAATATTTTGCCTGATCAACTGGACAGCAATCCGCAAGTTCCGGCATTGACGCCCCAGCATCTGGCCTATGTGATTTACACCTCCGGCTCAACCGGGCAGCCGAAAGGGGTGATGGTAGAGCATCAGGCGGTATATCAACGGTATCTGGGTTTTAATGAAACTTATGCCGTTACCGCGCAAGACCGGATGTTGCAATTTGCTGCTTTTGCCTTTGATGTTTCCATCGAAGAATGCTTCTCGTCATTATGTAATGGTGCCACGTTGGTCATGCGGGATGATAGCTGGTTGGCTTCGGTACCGGAGTTTATTGCCTTAGTCTGGCAAAACCATATCACGGTCATGTCTTTGCCGACATTATTTTGGTCTGAACTGATTGCCAGAAATCATTCCTCACCGCTACCAGATTATCTCAGACTCATCATCATTGGCGGTGAGGCGGTCAAAAAGAACGCCGTTCAGGACTGGTTTATGCAGAAAGGCCGGCTCCCTCGGTTGTTGAACGCGTATGGCCCGACGGAAAATACCGTGACGGCCACCTGCAAGGAAATATTATCCCCAACGGATGATCATACTATTGGTCGGCCGATTAAGAATACCTGCGTCTACCTGTTGGACCGAGACGGGCAACCCGTGCCATTAGGTTGCGTTGGCGAAATGTATATTGGCGGTGTTGGGGTGGCACGGGGTTATCTAAACTTGCCGACATTGAGTGCGGAACATTTTATGCCGGATCCCTTTAGTTCGGTATCCGGTGCACGTATGTATCGTACCGGGGATTTGGCCCGATATCTGCCGGACGGTGATCTCGCGTTCTTGGGGCGTAATGACCAGCAGGTCAAAATCCGCGGTTTCCGTGTTGAACTGGGGGAAATTGAAATCCGATTAACTGAGTATCCAACGGTACAAGAGGCGGCGGTACTGGCGCTGAATGACGGTCGGGATAAACGGCTGGTCGCTTATGTGGTGGCGGGAGCCCATGAGGGGCTAGCGGCTGGCTTGCATGCTTACCTGACTGACATTTTGCCAGATTATATGGTGCCGTCGGCCTTTGTGCGTCTGGATGCGTTTCCATTGACCCCGAATGGTAAACTGGATCGCTGGGCGTTGCCGGTACCACAGGAGCAAGACCTTGCCCGCCAGATTTATGAGGCCCCGCAAGGGGAAATGGAAATGACACTGGCGGCGATTTGGCGTGAATTACTGGGGATTGAGCAGATTAGCCGGCATGACAATTTCTTTACATTGGGGGGCCACTCACTGCTCGTTGTGCGGATGATTGAGCTCCTGCGGCGTATTGGTTTGAGTATATCGATACAAACGTTGTTCCAGTATCCAACCCTCCGTGTTCTGGCCCAGTCCCAGGTTCAGTATAATGAAATCCCGGCACCTGATAACCGTATTACACCGGATACGGTGGCGTTGACGCCGGATCTACTGCCGTTGATTGACCTGACTCAGCCTGAAATTGACACCATCATCGGGCAGGTCCCGGGTGGGATCAGTAATATCCAGGATATCTATGCGCTGTCGCCGTTGCAGGACGGTATTTTGTTCCACCATCTGCTGGAGAAGGACGGTGATCCGTATTTGTTGATCAGCCAAATGGCTTTTGCTGACCGGGCGCTGTTAGATAATTATTTGACTGCGGTACAACAGATAATTGATCGGCATGATATTTTGCGTACCGCCTTTATCTGGCAAGGTTTGTCAGTGCCAGTGCAGGTAGTCTGGCGTCAGGCCCCGTTGTCAGTCACTGAATTGACGTTAGACCCGGTTGATGGGCCGGTTTGTGAGCAACTGGCTCAACGTTTTAATCCCCGCCATTATCGTCTTGATTTGGGCCAGGCCCCTCTGCTGCGTTTTGTGGTGGTACAGGAGACCGATGGCCGCTGGTTTTTACTGGAATTGCACCATCACCTGATTGGCGACCATACCACACTGGACGTGATGAACCGCGAAGTACAGGCATATCTTTCAGGTCAGGAAGACAGCCTGCCTGCGCCAGCGCCATTCCGTCATCTGGTGGCACAGGCCCGGTTGGGTGTCAGTCAGGAAGCGCATACGTGTTTCTTTACTGAAATGCTGGCGGCGGTGGAGGAACCGACGTTACCGTTCGGGCTGACGGAGGTACACCGTGATGGCTCTCAGGTGACGGAATGCCACCGGATGCTGACGAGCACACTGAATGACCGTTTGCGTCATCAGGCGAGACATCTGGGCGTCAGTCTGGCGGCCTTGTGTCATCTAGCTTGGGCGCAGGTGTTGGCGTGTACCAGTGGTCAGAAGAAAGTGGTGTTTGGTACGGTGCTGTTTGGGCGTATGCAGGCCGGGGACGGCGCGGATAGCGGCATGGGGTTGTTTATTAATACCTTGCCGTTACGGCTGGATATCGATGAGACCCCGGTACGTGACAGCGTGCAGGCTGCCCATACCCGACTGGCCGGATTATTAGCCCATGAGCATGCTTCACTGGCGCTGGCCCAGCGTTGTAGTGGTGTACCGGGTGAGATCCCACTTTTTAGTAGTCTGTTGAACTATCGACATAATGTCTTGTCGGCAACGACGGATGAACTTATCAGCGGTATTGAATTTATTGATGGACAGGAGCGAACAAACTATCCGTTTGTGCTGTCGGTGGAGGATTTTGGTGGCGCGTTGGGGCTAACCGCTCAAATTGTCCAGCCGTTTAATCCGGAAAGGATATGCGGTTATATGCAACAGGCACTGGAGAGTTTGGTGGCGGCGCTTGAGCAGGCACCGGAAACCCCGGTACGGGCACTCAACATCTTGCCGGAAACGGAACGCTTGTTGTTGGAAATCTGGAACGCTACCGAAACCCCATATCCTGAACAGTTGTGCATTCATCAATTATTTGAACAGCAGGCGGAGGAAAATCCGGGGGCTATAGCGCTCATAGCGGGAGATCAAACGCTGAGTTATGCTGAATTGAATGCCTGCGCTAATCGATTAGCCCGTCAACTGATCGAACAAGGCGTTTACCCAAATGAGCCTGTGGCAATTTTGTTAGGGCGATCGGTGGAACTGGTGGTGGCTCAGTTGGCTATTCTCAAAGCCGGGGCTATTTACGTGCCTGTTGATACCCGCGTGCCGGACGAGCGGAAAAATTGGCTAATAAACGATTGTTCAGCCAAATTGCTGCTTACTGATGCGCGGATGGATATTCCGACTGATCTGGCCGTGCCGCTGCTTCGGCTCTCAAATGACATGGGCACTATCAGGGAGGAGGATGGCCTTAACCCTGAATTGCCACATTCCAGCGCTGAACCGGCGTATGTTATGTATACCTCCGGCTCGACCGGGATACCCAAAGGGGTGGTGGTGCCGCATCGTGCTGTAGTCCGGCTGGTCATCAATAATGGTTATGCTGAAGTGGGGCCGGATGATCGGGTTGCTTTTACCGCTAATCCGGCTTTCGATGCTAGCACATTTGAAGTCTGGGCTCCGTTGCTTAATGGCGGGGAGCTGGTCATTATCGACCATACCACGTTGCTGACACCATCGGCGTTAGTGCGGGCTTTGCAGGCTCATCGCATCACGGTTCTGTGGCTGACTATTGGGCTGTTTAACCGGCTGGTGGCAGAGTTGTCCCCAGCTCTGCCGCAGATAAAGATCTTGATTTTCGGGGGAGATATTCCTGATCTGCATGTGATTGCCCAGGTTCTGGATAATCATCCGCCACAGCAATTATTGCAAGCTTATGGTCCGAGTGAGGGAACCACCTTTACGACGACATATCGTATCACTGCATTGCCTGTGGGGGCGACCAGGCTCCCCATTGGGCGGCCAATCGCTAATACGCGGGTTTATTTGTTGGATGCTGGCGGTCAGCCGGTACCGTTGGGAGTGGTCGGTGAGATTTATGTCGGAGGCGATGGGGTTGCCTGTGGGTATCTGAACCGTCCTGAGTTGACGACTGAACATTTCTTGGTCGATCCCTTTAGCAGTAAGCCGGCTGCTCGGATGTATCGCTCTGGAGATTTGGCCCGTTACCTGCCGGACGGTAATTTGGAATTTTTGGGCCGTAACGACCAGCAGGTCAAAATCCGTGGTTTCCGTGTTGAGCCGGGGGAAATTGAAGTGCGGCTAACTGCGCACCCGGCAGTGCGTGAGGCGGCGGTATTAGCGTTGGATGACGGTCAGGATAAACGGTTGATCGCCTATGTTGTGGCACCAGAGGATGACCGGTTGGTGAATAGCTTGCGTGACCACCTGAGTGCAGTTTTGCCTGACTACATGGTGCCGGCGGCCTTTGTGCGTCTGGATGCCTTCCCACTAACCCCGAATGGCAAGCTGGATCGCCGGTTGCTGCCGGTGCCAGGCGAGGCAGTCTTTGCCCGTCAGGTCCATGAAGCCCCGCAAGGGGAAACAGAAATTGCGTTGGCGGTTATCTGGCGTGAAGTTCTGGGGATGGAACAGATTAGCCGACATGATAATTTCTTTGCGCTGGGCGGCCATTCGCTATTGGCAGTGCGGATGATGAACCGGATAGCGGCGTTAGGTATCGAACTGCCACTGAGCACATTGTTTGCAGCGCCCGTTTTAATGGCTTTTGCTGAGGCAATGCGTACCCGGTTTGATGAACTGCGTAAGAGATTACCCGTCATCCTGCCGGTATCTCGTGAGGGGGTGTTGCCGCTGTCATTCGCTCAACAGCGTCTGTGGTTCCTCGCGCAGTTTGAGGGGGTCAGTGATGCCTATCATATTCCGATGGCACTGCGCTTGTGTGGCCAATTAGATATCGTTGCCTGGCAACAGGCGCTTAACACGTTATTTGCCCGTCATGAAGCGTTACGTTCTGTTTTCGTTTCTGTTGGCGGTCAGCCACAAGTGCAACTGTTGGCTGCGGACAGCGGGTTACCGTTGTCTCAGTATGACCTGCGTGGGGTACCGGATGCTGAAGCTATGCTTGAACACCTGAGTATCGGAGAAGCTCGCACGTCATTTGACCTCAGTCATGGCCCGCTTATCCGAGCTGCGCTTATCCGGCTTACGGACGACGAATACCAGTTCCTGCTTACCCAGCATCATATTGTGTCGGATGGCTGGTCTGTAGGCGTGCTGATCCGTGAACTGAGTCAGCTCTATACGGCTTTTCTGGCGGGGCAGTGTGATCCATTGCCACCGCTGGCGATTCAGTATCCTGATTACGCCGCCTGGCAGCGTCAGTGGCTGTCGGCTGAACGGGTCCTGGCTCAATCGGATTATTGGCGTACCGTACTGGCTGACGCGCCAGTGCTGCTTGATTTACCAACCGATCGGCCTCGCTCGCCTCAGCAGTCGTTTGCCGGGCATGTTGTGCCCATTGATCTGGATACGGAATTAACGACAGCGCTTAAGCACCTGAGTGAACAGCAAGGCGTCACGTTATTTATGACGCTGTTGTCAGCCTGGGCGACGGTCCTGTCACGCTTGTCAGGTCAGGAGGCGGTGGTTATCGGCACCCCGAGTGCGGGCCGCAGTCGCCAGGAAGTGGAATCCTTGATCGGTTTCTTTGTTAATACGCTGGCTTTGCGTATTGATTTATCGGGTGCGCCGAATGTGATTGAGTTGCTGGCGCGTGTGCGGCAAACCGCTTTGGCGGCACAGGGATATCAAGATTTGCCGTTTGAACAGGTAGTGGAAGTTGTGCAGCCACCACGCAGCTTGGCGCATACCCCGTTGTTTCAGGTAATGTTTGCCTGGCAAAACAATGAGAGCCCGGCATGGGAACTGCCTGAATTGGCTGTCTCGCTTGTTGATACTGCTTTTGACACAGTTAAGTTTGATCTAGAACTAGAACTGTCTGAAGAGGAAGGCCGGATTGTGGGTGCGTTAGGTTATGCTACGGCCCTGTTTGATCAATCAACCATCGAGCGTTATGTAGGGTATTTTCACGCGGTACTGCAAGCGATGGTGGCTGATGCTGAACAGCGGGTTGGGGAAATTGATATCCTGACACCGGCAGAGCGCGGACTGTTGCTGGCAACCTGGAACGCGACGGAAACCGCGTATCCTGACCAGTTATGTATTCATCAATTATTTGAGCAACAGGCGGAGAAAACGCCGCAGGCTACCGCGCTTATCGCAGGGGATCAAACGCTGAGCTATGCTGAATTGAATGCCCGTGCTAATCGGTTAGCCCGTCAGTTGATCGCACAAGGCGTATGCCCAGATGAGCATGTTGTGATCTTGCTAGAACGATCGATTGAATTGGTGGTGGCTCAGTTGGCTATTCTCAAAGTTGGTGCCGTTTATGTCCCTGTTGATCCCAGCGTGCCGGATGAGCGGAAAAATTGGCTGATAAACGATTGTTCCGCCAAATTGTTACTCACCGATACTCGGACTGATATCCCGGCTGATTGGATTGTTCTCGTATTTCGTTTCGCTGATAAGACAGAGGTGATTAAGGGGGAGGATCGCTCCAATCTTGATGTGCCTTGTCTCAGTTCTGACTCAGCATATGTCATGTACACCTCTGGTTTGACCGGCACGCCAAAAGGAGTGATAGTGCCTCATCGTGCTGTGGTCCGGTTGGTCATCAATAATGGCTATGCTGAAATTGAGTCGGATGATCAGGTTGCTTTTGCGGCTAATCCGGCTTTCGACGCTAGCACGTTAGAAGTTTGGGGGGCTTTGCTTAACGGTGCCACACTGGTGGTTGTCGATCACGCTACGTTGCTGACACCATCGGATTTTGCACTGGCTTTGCACAGATATCGAATTAATATCCTGTGGTTGAGTGTCGGGTTGTTTAACCAGATAGCCGAAGAATTATCCATGGTTCTCCCACAAATCAAGATACTGATTGTTGGGGGTGATGTTCTTGATCCGCATGTAATTGCCCAGGTATTGCATAATAATCCACCGCAACAACTGTTGAATGGTTACGGACCGAGTGAGGGAACCACCTTTACCACAACATATCGCATCACTGCGTTACCGGTGGGTGCGACCAATATCCCCATAGGCCGACCAATCGGCAATACGCGAGTTTATCTGTTGGATGTTTACGGTCAGCCGGTACCGTTGGGGGTGGTCGGTGAGATTTATATTGGTGGAGATGGAGTAGCCCGAGGTTATCTCAATCGTCCTGAATTGACGGCTGAACGTTTCCTGGCAGATCCATTTAGTCATAAATCGGATGCCCTGATGTATCGCTCTGGGGATTTGGCCCGTTACTTGCCAGATGGTAATCTGGAATTCTTGGGCCGTAGTGACCAGCAGATCAAAATCCGCGGTTTCCGCATTGAACTGGGAGAAATTGAAACCCGATTAATCGAATACCCGGTGGTACAAGAGGCGGCGGTACTGGCGCTGAATGACGGTCGGGATAAACGGCTGGTCGCCTACGTGGTGGCGGAAGCTCACGAGGGGCTGGCGGCTGGCCTGCGTGCTCACCTGACTGCTATTTTGCCGGATTATATGGTGCCGACGGCTTTTGTGCGTCTGGATGCGTTTCCATTGACCCCGAATGGTAAATTGGACCGCCGGGCGTTTCCGGTACCGAAGGCGCAAGACCTTGCCCGCCAGATTTATGAGGCCCCGCAAGGGGAAATGGAAATAGCGCTGGCGGCTATTTGGCATGAGTTATTGGGGATTGAACAGATTGGCCGGCATGACAATTTCTTTGCCTTGGGGGGCCACTCGCTGCTCGTCGTGCGGATGATTGAGTGCCTGCTGCGTGTTGGTCTGAGTATATCGGTACAAACGTTGTTCCAGTATCCAACCCTCCGTGTTCTGGCCCAGTCTCTGGTTCAGCATGATAAAATCCCGGTACCTGATAACCGCATTACACCGGATACGACGGTGCTGACGCCGGAGATGTTGCCACTGATTGATTTGACTCAACCTGACATTGACCACATCGTCGGACAGGTACCGGGAGGGATCAGTAATATTCAGGATATCTATGCGCTGTCGCCGTTGCAGGACGGTATTTTGTTCCACCATATGCTGGAGAAGGACGGTGATCCGTATCTGTTAATCAGCCAGGTGGTTTTTGCTGACCGGGCGCTGTTGGATCGTTATTTGGCCGCGATTCAACAGACCATTGATCGGCACGATATCTTACGTACCGTTTTTATCTGGCAGGGATTGTCAGTGCCAGCACAGGTGGTCTGGCGTCAGGCCCCGTTATTAGTTACAGAATTGACGCTGGACCCGGCTGATGGCCCGGTCTGTGAGCAACTGGCTCAACGTTTTAATCCCCGCTATTATCGTCTTGGCTTGAGTCAGGCGCCTCTGCTGCGTTTTGTGGTGGCGCAGGAGACCGATGGCCGCTGGTTTTTGCTGGAATTGCACCATCACCTGATTGGCGACCATACCACGTTGGAAGTGATGAATCGTGAAGTACAGGCCTGTCTTTCAGGTCAAGAGGACAGCCTGCCTGCACCAATGCCATTCCGTAATCTGGTGGCGCAGGCTCGGTTGGGTGTCAGTCAGGAAGAGCATACTCATTTCTTTACCGACATGCTGGCGGCGGTGGCGGAGCCGACGTTACCGTTCGGGCTGACGGAGGTACACCGTGATGGGTCACAGGTGACGGAATACCACCGGATGTTGACGAGTACACTGAATGACCGTTTGCGTCGTCAGGCGAGACATCTGGGCGTCAGTCTGGCGGCCTTGTGTCATCTAGCTTGGGCGCAGGTGTTGGCGTGTACCAGTGGTCAGAAGAATGTTGTGTTTGGTACGGTGCTGTTTGGTCGTATGCAGGTGGGGGACGGCGCTGATAGCGGCATGGGGTTGTTTATTAATACCTTGCCGTTACGGCTGGATATTGATGAGACCCCAGTACGGGATAGCGTGCAGGCTGCCCATACCCGACTGGCCGGATTATTAGCCCATGAGCATGCTTCACTGACGCTGGCCCAGCGTTGCAGTGGTGTATCGGGTGAGATCCCGCTCTTTAGTAGTCTGTTGAACTATCGGCATAATGCTTTGCCGGCAACGACGAATGAGCTTATCAGCGGTATTGAATTTATTGATGGACAGGAGCGGACTAACTATCCATTTGTGCTGTCGGTGGAGGATTTTGGTGACGCATTGGGGCTAACGGCTCAAATTGTCCAGCCGTTTAATCCGGAAAGGATATGCGGTTATATGCAACAGGCGCTGGAGAGTTTGGTAGCGGCGCTTGAGCAGGCCCCGGAGATCCCGGTACGGGCACTCAACATCCTGCCGGAAACGGAACGCTCGTTGTTGTTGGAAACTTGGAACGCCACAGCAACCTCGTATCCTGAACAGCGATGTATCCATCAATTATTTGAACAACAGGCGGAGAAAACGCCGGGGGCTATAGCGCTCATCGCGGGAGATCAAACGCTGAGTTATGCTGAATTGAATGCTCGCGCTAATCGGTTAGCCCGTCAACTGATCGCACAAAGCGTTTGCCCGCATGAACATGTAGCAATTTTGTTAGTGAGATCGGTGGAGCTGGTGGTGGCTCAGTTGGCTGTTCTCAAAGCCGGGGCTATTTACGTGCCTGTTGATACCCGCGTGCCGGACGAGCGGAAAAATTGGCTAATAAACGATTGTTCGGCCAAATTGCTGCTCACTGATGCGTGGATGGATATTCCGGTTGATTTGACTGTGCCGCTGTTTCGTTTCTCAAGTGACATGGGCACTATCAGGGAGGAGGATGGCCTTAATCCTGAATTGCCGCATTCCAGCGCTGAACCGGCGTATGTTATGTATACCTCCGGCTCGACCGGGATACCCAAAGGGGTGGTGGTGCCGCATCGTGCTGTGGTCCGGCTGGTTATCAATAATGACTATGCTGAAGTGGGGCCAGATGATCGGGTTGCTTTTACCGCTAATCCGGTTTTCGATGCCAGCACATTTGAAGTCTGGGCTCCGTTGCTTAATGGTGCCACACTGGTGGTTATTGATTACGCTACCTTGCTAACACCACCGGATTTTGCACTGGCTTTGCACAGGTATCAAATTAATATCCTATGGTCGAGTGTGGGATTATTTAATCAGCTGGTAGCGGAATTATCCCCGGTTCTCCCGCAGATAAAAATCCTGATTGTCGGGGGTGATGTTCTTGATCCGCATGTGATTGCCCAGGTACTGCATAATAATCCACCGCAACAACTGTTGAATGGCTACGGGCCTAGTGAGGGAACCACCTTTACTACGACATATCCTATTACTGAGTTGCCAGTAGGAACGATCAAGATCCCCATTGGGCGGCCAATCGCTAATACGCGAGTTTATTTATTGGATGCTTACGGTCAGCCGGTACCGTTGGGGGTGGCCGGTGAGATTTATATTGGTGGAGACGGGGTTGCCTGTGGGTATCTGAACCGGCCTGAGTTGACGGCTGAACGTTTCCTGGTCGATCCATTTAGTAATAAACCGGCTGCCCGGATGTATCGTTCTGGGGATTTAGCCCGTTACTTGCCGGATGGTAATCTGGAATTCCTGGGCCGTAGTGACCAGCAGGTCAAAATCCGTGGTTTCCGTATTGAACTGGGAGAAATTGAATCACGATTAATAAAGCATCCTGCGGTAAGTGAAGCACGGGTATTGGCGTTGGGTGACGGTCAGGATAAGCGTTTAGTTGCCTATGTGGTAGCGGAAGCAGATGACGGGTTGGCTGCTATATTGCGTGAACATCTGAGTGATATTTTGCCTGATTACATGGTACCGGTGGCTTTTGTACGTCTGGATGCCTTCCCGCTAACCCCGAACGGCAAGTTGGATCGCCGGTTGCTGCCGGTGCCAGGCGAGGCAGCCTTTGCCCGTCAGGTTCATGAAGCCCCGCAAGGGGAAACAGAAGTTGCGCTGGCCGTTATCTGGTGTGAAGTCTTGGGCATTGAACAGATTAGTCGGCATGATAATTTCTTTGCTTTGGGCGGCCATTCGTTGTTGGCAGTGCGAATGATGAACCGGATAGCGGCGTTAGGTATCGAACTGCCATTGAGCACGTTGTTTGAGTCCCCCGTTTTAATGGCTTTTGCTGAGGCAATGTGTACCCGGTTTAATGAACAACGTAAGAGATTACCTGTCATTCAGCCGGTATCTCGTGAGGGTGTATTGCCGCTGTCATTCGCTCAACAGCGTCTGTGGTTCCTTGCTCAGTTTGAGGGGGTCAGTGATACCTATCATATTCTGATGGCATTGCGCCTGTATGGTCAGTTGAATATCGTTGCCTGGAAGCAGGCGCTCGACACGTTATTTGCCCGTCATGAAGCGTTACGTTCTGTTTTCGTCTCTGTTGACGGTCAGCCACAAGTGCAATTGTTGGCTGCAAACAACGGGTTACCGTTGTCTCAGTATGACCTGCGTGGGATACCGGATGCTGAAGCTATGCTTGAACACCTCAGTATCGGGGAAGCTCGTACGTCATTTGACCTCAGTCATGGCCCGCTTATCCGAGCTGCGCTTATCCGGCTTACGGATGACGAATACCGGTTCTTGCTTACCCAGCATCATATTGTGTCGGATGGCTGGTCTGTAGGCGTGCTGATCCGTGAACTGAGCATGCTCTATACGGCTTTCCTAGCGGGGCAGTGTGATCCATTGCTACCGCTGGCGATTCAGTATCCAGATTACGCTGCCTGGCAACGTCAGTGGCTGTCAGCTGAACGGGCCCTGGCTCAATCGGATTATTGGCGTATCACACTGACTGACGCACCAGTACTGCTTGATTTACCAACCGATCGGCCACGCCCGCTTCAGCAGTCGTTTGCGGGGCATGTTGTGCCCATCGTTCTGGATACGGAATTAACGACAGCGCTTAAACGTTTGAGCGAGCAGCAAGGCGTTACATTATTTATGACGCTGTTGTCAGCCTGGGCAACGGTCCTGTTACGCTTATCAGGTCAAGAGGATGTGGTTATCGGTACCCCGAGTGCGGGCCGAAGTTGTCAGGAGGTGGAATCGCTAATCGGTTTCTTTGTCAATACGTTGGCTTTGCGTATTGATTTATCGGGTGCGCCAAATGTAATTGAGTTGCTGGCGCGTGTGCGGCAAACCGCTTTGGCGGCGCAGGCGCATCAGGACTTGCCGTTTGAACAGGTAGTAGAAATCGTCCAGCCACCGCGCAGATTGGCACATACCCCGTTATTCCAGGTGATGTTTGCCTGGCAGAGCAATGAGAGCCCGGCATGGGAACTGCCTGAGTTGGCTGTCTCGCCTGTTGATACTGTTTTTGACACAGTTAAGTTTGATCTGGAACTAGAACTGTCTGAAGAGGAAGGCCGGATTGTTGGTGCGCTGGGTTATGCTACGGCCCTGTTTGAACAATCAACCATCGAGCGTTATGTGGGGTATTTGCACGCGGTATTGCAAGCGATGGTGGCTGATGCTGAACAGCGGGTTGGGGAGATTGATATTCTGGCACTGACGGAGCGCAGATTGTTGCTGGAAACCTGGAACGCGACGGAGACTACTTATCCTCACCAGCTATGTATTCATCAATTATTTGAACAACAGGCTAGGAAAACGCCAGATGCGACAGCACTAGTGTATGAAGATCAGACTCTAAGCTATGCCGAATTGAATGCTCATGCTAACCGGCTAGCGCATCAACTGATTGAATTGGGTGTCGTGCCAGACCAGCGAGTGGCGATTTGCGTGTCGCGCTCACCCGCAATGGTGGTGGGATTGATGGCGGTACTGAAAGCGGGGGGAGCTTATGTGCCATTGGACCCAGATTACCCTAGCGAACGTTTGGTGCACATTTTGGCTGATTCTTTACCGGCTATTTTACTGGCTGATGTTGCTGGGCGTACAGCGTTAGGTGAGAACGCACTTACCGCGCTAATAGTGCTTGATCCGAATATATTGTTAGACCAACCGGACAACAATCCGCAGATATCTGAATTAACCTCACGACATTTGGCGTATGTGATTTACACCTCCGGTTCTACTGGTATTCCGAAAGGGGTAATGATTGAGCATCGTGGTGTAATTAATCTTGTGTTGGCACAAATTACCCGTCTGAACATTCGTGTAACCAGTCGGATGCTGCAATTTGCTTCATTTAATTTTGATGCCAGTGTTTGGGAAATAATGATAGCACTGGGTGGGGGGGCTAGCCTGGTTATCCCTGCCAATACGGTTCGTCAGGATCCTCGTCGTCTCTGGCATTATCTGGAGGAACAGGCAGTGACGCACGCTTGTTTGACACCGGCCCTACTTCGTGATGGTACTGATTTACCAGAGATAGCGATAAAACCGACATTGGTACTGGCAGGTGAAGCGCCCAGTGCGGCGCTGCTCCAGGCTCTGTGTGGTCGGGTAAATTTGTTCAATGCTTATGGTCCGACGGAAACCACGGTTTGTGCTACGACTTGGCATTGTTCGCCAGACTATACAGATGAATTGGTCCCGATTGGGCAGCCAATGGCCAATATGCGTGTTTATTTGTTGGACGTTAAAGGTCAGCCAGTGCCATTGGGGGTAGTGGGAGAATTATATCTCGGTGGTGTTGGTGTGGCCCGCGGCTATTTCAACCGTCCTGAATTGACGATTGAACGCTTCCTTGGCGATCCGTTTAGTGATGCGCCCGATGCGCGAATGTATCGTACCGGGGATTTGGCCCGTTATCTGCCGGACGGCAATCTGGTGTTTGTTGGTCGTAATGATCAACAGGTTAAAATCCGGGGTTTCCGTATTGAGCCGGGAGAAATCGAAGCACGATTAATAAAGCATCCTGCGGTAAGTGAAGCACGGGTATTGGCGTTGGGTGACGGTCAGGATAAGCGTTTAGTTGCCTATGTGGTAGCGGAAGCAGATGACGGGTTGGCTGCTATATTGCGTGAACATCTGAGTGATATTTTGCCTGATTACATGGTACCTGCGGCTTTTGTTCGTCTGGATGCTTTCCCGTTGACCCCTAACGGTAAGTTGGACCGTCAGGCATTGCCGGCACCGGAAGAGGATGCTTTTGCCCGTCAGCATTATGAAGCGCCGCAGGGGGAGATAGAAACTGTACTGGGGGCTATCTGGCAGGAGTTACTGGGGATTGCGCAGATCAGCCGGCATGATAATTTCTTTGCCTTGGGTGGCCATTCGCTGATGGCGGTACGTGTGATGAATCGGATAGCGGCTTTAGGCATTGAACTACCGTTAAGTACGTTGTTTGTATCTCCTTCTTTGGCTGCTTTTGCTGAGGAGATATATGCCCGGTTTGATAAAACGGGCACTAGACTCCCCGCCATTATACCGATATCCCGTGAGGGGACGTTGCCGTTGTCATTCGCTCAACAGCGTTTATGGTTTCTTGCCCAGCTTGACAACTCAAACTCAGGTAGCAGTTATCATATGCCGATGGCGTTACGTCTATCTGGCTCACTTAATGAGACCGCCTGGCAGCGGGCGCTCGATACACTGTTTGCCCGTCATGAAGCATTGCGTTCGGTGTTCGTCTCCATTGACGGCCAGCCTCAGGTACGATTACTGATGCCGGATAGTGGATTGCCGTTGTCTCAACATGATCTGCGCGGGATATCCGCTGCGGGTGCGGTACTGGAACGCTTGAGTATTGAGGAAGTCTGTACGCCATTTGATCTGAGCCGTGGTCCGCTAATCCGTGCCAGCCTTATTCGGCTCACAGACGATGAATACCAGTTCCTGCTCACCCAGCATCACATTGTGTCAGATGGTTGGTCTGTAGGCATATTGATGCGTGAGTTAAGTGCTCTCTATACAGCTTTTTCGGTAGGACAACCTGACCCATTACCGCCATTGGCGATTCAATATCCTGATTATGCCGCCTGGCAACGTCAGTGGCTGTTGGCTGAGCGAGTTCAGATTCAATCTGACTATTGGCGTACCATGCTGACTGAGGCGCCAATTTTGCTTGATTTGCCAACCGATAGACCACGTCCCTCTCAACAATCGTCGGCGGGGAATGTTGTTCCCATTGATCTGGATGCGGAATTAACGACATCTCTTAAGCGCCTGAGCGAACAGCAGGGTGTCACGTTATTCATGACACTATTGTCAGCCTGGGCGACGGTCCTGTCGCGCCTGTCAGGTCAGGAGGATGTAGTGATTGGCACACCGAGTGCGGGCCGTAGCCGCCAGGAAGTAGAATCGTTGATCGGTTTCTTTGTCAATACACTGGCTTTGCGTATCGACTTATCAGGTGCGCCGAATGTGACTGAATTGCTTACGCGTGTGCGACAAACCGCGCTGGCGGCACAGGAACATCAGGATCTGCCATTTGAACAAGTGGTGGAGATTGTACAGCCGCCACGCAGACTGGCGCATACCCCGTTGTTCCAGGTGATGTTTGCCTGGCAGAACAATGAGAACGCAGAATGGCGATTGCCGGGGCTGGCGGTTTCATCAGCCGATCAACGCTTTGATACGGTCAGATTTGATCTTGAACTGAATCTGTTTGAGGAGGGAGGCAGGATTGTGGGGGCTTTGAGTTATGCCTCCGCCCTGTTTGATCAGCAGACAATTGAGCGGCATGTGGGGTATCTACATGCCGTATTGCAAGCGATGGTGGCTGACTCTCAACAGCGGATCGGGGAAATTGATATTTTGGCGTCGGCAGAGCGCAGGTTGTTGCTGGCAACCTGGAATGCTACGGAAATAGCCTATCCTGACCTGTTGTGCATTCACCAATTATTTGAACAGAAGGTCGAAAAAACACCAGATGCAACGGCACTAGTACATGAAGATCAGACTCTTAACTATGCTGAACTGAATGCCCGTGCTAACCGGCTGGCGCATCAACTGATTGCGCTGGGTGTGGTACCGGATCAGCGGGTGGCGATTTGCGTGGCGCGCTCACCGGCGATGGTGGTGGGATTATTAGCGGTGTTGAAAGCAGGAGGGGCTTATGTGCCGCTGGACCCGGATTACCCTAGTGAACGCTTGGTGTATATTTTGGCGGATGCCTTACCGGTTATTTTACTGGCTGATGTTACTGGGCGTACAGCGCTAGGTGAGAACGTGCTTACCGGGCTGACGGTATTTGATCCGAATACATTGCCGGACCAGCCGGACAGCAATCCGCAGATATCTGAATTAACTTCGCGGCATTTGGCGTATGTGATTTACACCTCCGGCTCGACCGGCACGCCGAAAGGGGTGATGGTTGAACATAGGCAGTTGGTGAATCAAATTACTGCGTTGAATACGAAATGGTTGTTCAATGCGTCTGACCGTCTATTGCAGTTTTGCAACCTTTCTTTTGATGTTTGTGCATCAGAAATATTTTGTGCAATAACGCAGGGTTCAGCAATCGTCTTGAGGACAAATCAATGGACGTTCAGTGCACAGGAATTCTGGCGTTTGTGTGAATCTTACAAAATTACCTACATTGCAATACCCGCCCAATTCTGGCGGATAATATCTAAGGTGAGTCAAGATGACATCTATCAGGGTTTAAGGATTATTTGTATTGGTGGAGAAGCGATATCTGATCAGGCGTTAGAGAGCTGGTTATCGGTTCACGGTGAATCCCCTGTCTTGGCAAATTGTTATGGTCCTACAGAAGCGACGATTACTACAACGATATCCTGTCTAAATGAAATGGCAAGACAAGCCAGTATTATTGGCCGTCCACTCCAAAATATGCGAATTTACTTGCTGGATATTTACGGCCAGCCGGTGCCACTGGGGGTGACAGGCGAAATTTATATTGGCGGGGCGGGTATTGCCCGCGGTTACCTCAATCGGCCTGACCTGACTGTCGAATATTTTGTTGCAGATCCATTTAGCGATGAGCCTGATGCTCATATGTATAAAACAGGAGATTTAGGCCGTTATCTGCCAGATGGTAATTTGGTATTCCTTGGCCGCAATGATCAGCAGGTTAAAATTCGGGGCTTTCGGATTGAGCTGGGTGAAATTGAAGTTCGCCTGACAGAACATCCTGCGGTACGTGAGGCTATTGTGCTGGTGCAGGACGATGGGGAAGATAAACGGCTGGTGGCTTATGTGGTGGCCCAGGCGAATGATAGGCTGGTTAACAGCTTGCGTGAACACTTAAATGCTTTGCTGCCTGATTATATGGTGCCTGGTGCCTTTGTGCATCTGGATGCTTTTCCTCTAACCCCGAACGGCAAGCTGGATCGTCAGGCATTACCGGTACCGGACGAAAAAGCGGTTGCTCGTCAGGTTTACGCTACACCGCGTGGGGAAATAGAAACCGCATTGGCAGCGATTTGGTGTGAATTACTGGGGGTTGAACGAGTCAGTCGACATGACAACTTTTTCGCACTGGGCGGTCACTCACTGCTTGCCATGCGAATGATAAATCTTGCTGCCGGTCAGGGTTTAATTTGTACATTGAATGCCTTGTTCCAATGCCCTGTATTGTCCGAATTAGCAGCAAAAATTACCTCAGATCTGTTGTCTCATTCGCAAAGCAGTGCTATAGAGGTGCGATCTGGTGGAACAGAGCTGCCGTTGTTTTTTGTGCCCAGTGGGATAGAAGACTATTCTTATGTTTTTGGGTTGGCTCAACATATCCGGTCAGACTATCCGATTTATGCAGTGTCGTGGCCTCCCATAAGTGAAGGGCCGACGTTGACTATGGAAGAGCGGGCGACCAGAATGCTCACCTTGATGAAAGCGGTGCAACCAGTAGGCCCGTACCGGATATGCGGTTACTCTTCTGGTGGGATATTGGCTTATGCCATTGCTGAACAGTTGTTGAATACTGGTGAGACGGTGAATTTCTTGGGATTGATTGATACGCCGGCTCCTCATTATATCAGGGGGCAGTCTGTGCAACCCAAACATCAGTTCCTTGATGAGTTAGCAAGGCAATCTGGGGAGGAGCGTACAGAAGAAGTCGCTGCATTATACCGGCGAATTGATGAGCTAAACTTGGTGCAATTTATTGAAGCAGCACAGGAGTTGGCTTTATATCCCGCCAATCTGCGCCCTGATTTAATCGCAAAGAATTGGGAGCGGATAGAGTGTTATGCGCAAATAGTCAGAGAATATGACCCACAGGTATTAGCGATAACGTTGCATCAGTTTTATGCGATAGAGCCTCCCCTCTCTAGTCCTTTCATTACGGATGAAAGACCTAAGCCTTTAATCATGGATCCATCATTAGGTTGGGCGCAAATAATGCCTGACTCTTCACTTCAGTTGATTGCTATTCCGGGTAATCATTCCAGTTTGATGGAGGATAATGAGAATAGAATCGCTTTAGCTCAGGCTTTGAATAGGGCGTTGCCAATCAATTATGATGAGGAGGTTTTGTAATACTGATATATTAAAAAGTACTCAATTATTGCGTTTTAATGTAATAATCCGGTATACATTTTATTATACCGGATTTTTTCCATACACCCATCATCACACCAATCATCGGTTATCGGGGTTTGGGGTGAGTAGATCATACCGTCCTTCGTAATCAAATGAGCTGCGAAAATTTTGAAAAGCTTTATATGCTTGGTTACCATAGATCGTAAGAGTCCGGTTACCTCACCTTGACAAAAAAAGCGATTTTAAGCAAAGCGATTCTCAGACCAGGGCAGCAGCTCATTCAACCGATTGTTCGGCCAGACAGGCAGCCGGCTGAGGACATCACGTAACCAGACCCAGGGCTCATGTCCGTTGGCTTTGGCCGTTTCCAGCAGGCTCATTATCATGGCGGCACGTTGCCCTGCGCAGAGCGAGCCCGCAAAAAGCCAGTTCTTTCGCCCGAGCGCCACACCCCGGACCGCATTCTCCGCCCGGTTGTTGTCTATCGGTACCCGGCCGTCATCCAGATAACACACCAGCGCCGGCCAGCGCTTCAGCGTGTAATCTATCGCTTTGCGTAACCCAGAGTGGGGGGCCGTTTGGGTCTGCGTCGTCTGCAACCAGGACCGGAACTCATTCAGCCACGGCCGGGTATAACGCTGTCGCCACTGACGCCGTTTATCCGGCGGCCGGTGTTTGATTTTTCGCTCCAGCTTGTACAGGTCACGAATGCCATCCAGCGCCTGTTTCGCTACCGGACTTTGGCTCGCTTTGTATTGGTCAAAGAATTTGCGGCGGGCGTGAGCCCGGCAACCCGCTTCGGTGATATCCGCCCGGGCATGCAGCGCGTTGTAACCGGCATAATCATCCGTCACCAACGTGCCGCCCGACCACTCTTTCAGCAGGCTCTGGGCATAACGGCCACTGCGGCCGGGATGCAGCTCATAGTACACGACTGCGGGCCAGGTATCGGGGCCGGTGACAGACGTCCACAGGTAAGCCCGCTGGGTCTGGCCTTTTCCCGGAGCCAGTATCGGCAACGGGGTCTCATCGGCATGCAGCACCGGGGACGTCAGCAGCGTCTGCTTCAGGGCATCGGCCAGCGGTTGCAATGCCACCGCCACCTGCCCCACCCAGTCCGACAGGGTGCTGCGGGCCAGGGTTACACCGCTGCGGGCATAGATTTGCTGCTGACGGTAGAGCGGCAGGTGGTCACGATATTTGGCGACCACCACCTGAGCCAGCAACCCCGGCTCCGGAAGGCCCTTTTCAATCAGATGGGCGGGCTGGGCTTTGGCATGAATTCGCTGGCAGGCCGCGCAGCTGTACTGCGGACAGACATAACGCCGGACAACAAACGTCGCGGGGCGATATTCCAGTCGCTCACTGATTTCATCACGCAAAAAGCGCAGGGCATGACCGCAATCCGGGCAGCTCTCCGTCTCCGGCGCCAGCCGGATATCTTCACGGGGTAATGTCGCCGGCAAAGGCTGACGTTTAGGCTGGGCCGGGGTCGCGTTTTCCCTGATATGCAGGCGTGACAGCCGGGTTTCCAGCACCGCGATATCGGTATCGGCATCTTCCTCAAACTGACTGCGTTTGGGACCGGCCGGCAGGGTTTCACTGTGCGCGCCAAAACGCCAGCGTTGCGCCTGTTTCAGGGCCTCTTCCAGCTGGCGAATATAATCACATTGTTGCTGAAGCAGCGCCAGTGCCCGCAGGCGGAACTGGCCGGGGTCATCCAGCGCGATTAAGTCATTGAGCGTCATGCCGACAGTGTACCGGATAATTCCCCGTCGTTATCCGGTAAAAGTGTGACCGGGATAGCGGAATTAGCTTCGCCAGCCGGACAGGTCATCTCCCTCGACCTGTTGCCAGTGGATGCCGCGGATGAGCCAGTCAAACTGGGCGGGCGTCATCACCCAGCTGCGCTCGCCCTGCTTCGGCCAGACAAAATGGGCCCGATGCAGACGGCGGGTACACAGCCAGACGCCGTGTCGGTCCCAGCGCAACACCTTGAGGCGGGAGCGGGCCTTGTTGCAGAAGACAAAAGCGGCTTCGTCCTGCCAGCGCAAATTCAGTCCCTCGAGGTGTTGGGTCAGGGCATCAATGCCCCGGCGCATGTCGACGGGCTCTCGCACCAGAAAGAGCTGTTGCGGTTTCAGCATCGGGCCAGTACCCGCATCACGTCAGGCAACAGCGTCAATGGACAGGCGATGGCATACCCGTCTGGGGTATGCAGGGTGACGGTGCGCGCGTCGTCAGGCTGGAGTGAAACCGGCAAGATGGCGGGCAGTGTCTGGCTGAGAGGTTGGCGTATGTTGTTACTGTCGGCAATCCAGTCGCGGAAAGAGGAAAAACTCAGCTGATGCTGTTCGCAATACTGTTTTCGGGTCAGGTCACTGTGGCGCCATTGGGTCACATGTTGCTGTTTTTGTTCCGGGGTATATCGGCTACGGCTCATGGTGTCAGTCTCCAGGTGAAGATAAGGAAGCAGTAGCGTGCAGGGGCCGGAGAGGAAGAACAAGGTGAGATGACCGGACGTTTACCATAGATCCGGTCGCGGTAACAAAGCATGGTGTATTAGGAAGATTATTTTAATGATAATGTATTCCACTAAATAAAAATTTTTAGAGGAAGAGCTGGACGCAAACCTGGCAATCAAGATAATACTTAACCTATTATTTGCTCTAACATAGGGCATATTTGAGTCGCATAATGCTGAAAAGGCAAAATTATGAAACCAGTAACCAACAATAATTTCCTAAGAAAAATTAATATAAAAGGCTACAAATCTATCTCAGAATGTGATTTACAAATGGGATGTCTAAATGTACTCATTGGTGCCAATGGTGCTGGGAAATCCAATTTCATCAGTTTTTTTCGTCTAATCACCGTTGTACTTGATCATCGTTTACAATCTCTTGTTGGCAAAATGGGTGGCCCCGACACATTATTGCATTTTGGTCGTAAAAAAACTGAGTCTATGAGCACTGAGCTTTATTTTGATCACAATGGTTATAAGTTTGAATTGGAACCCACAAATGATAACCGTATGATGTTCCAACATGAATCACTCTTTTTGGACATCAAAGGGGATTTTAATATTGGTGCTGGACACTTTGAATCTCAGATCGGTCAGCATCATAACATTGAGGATTACGCATTACTTACTATGCTCCGATGGAGGGTTTACCATTTCCATGATACGAGTGATAATGCCAGAGTTAAACAAACTCATCGTATTAATGATAATGACTATTTACGGGAAGATGGTGCTAATTTAGCGGCATTCTTATATCGTCTGCAAAAAAATCATATTCTGCATTACAAACGCATTGTCAAAACCGTTCAAATGGTTGCACCATTTTTTGGTGATTTTTACTTGCGGCCCACCCCGGATAATACTGATTACATTCAACTCGAATGGACAGAGAAAGAGCAGGATATTCCCTTTAAAGCGAGTGAATTGTCCGATGGTACTTTACGATTTATTTTATTGACTACCGTGTTACTGCAACCCGAAGATTATATGCCAAGTTCAATTATTATTGATGAACCAGAGCTTGGACTTCACCCCTATGCTATTAATGTACTGGCTGGTTTGATCAAAAACGCCAGCAGTAAGCACCAACTGATTATTTCTACCCAGTCAGTCGAACTGGTCAATCAATTTGATGCTGATGATTTGATTATCGTTGACAAACAACAAGGGGAATCTACCTTTAAGCGTCTGAATAGTGACTTTCTTTCAGAATGGCTTGAAGACTATAGCCTTGGTGAATTATGGAAGAAAAATTTACTCGGCGGGAGGCCACAGCGATGATCCGTATCAATGTTTTTGTAGAAGGGCAAACGGAAGAAACTTTTGTGCGGGATGTGTTAGCTCCCTATTTTGTAGCACAGCAAATCTATCTGACACCAATATTAGCTCAGACGAGTACCAGTCAGAAAGGCGGTATTACAAGTTATGGTAAGGTAAAATATCAAATTACTCGCTTATGTCGACAAGATCCCGGTGCATTCGTCACAACATTAATTGACTACTATGGCCTGCCTACTGATTTCCCTGATTATAATGAACAACAGGATAATGCAGCCAACGAACGGGTAGTTAAGCTAGAGCAAGCTTTCGCTAATGATATTGGGCAAACTAATTTTATTCCCAATCTGTTATTACATGAATTTGAAGCACTATTGTTTTGCCAACCTGAAAAATTTGCGGATTGGCTTGATGACAACGCCCCCATTTCAGTATTACAAACCATCAAAGCTCAATTTGATAGCCCTGAAGATATTAATAATAGCCCACAAACTGCGCCATCTAAGCGTATTTTGGCGATAGTACCCAATTACCATAAGACCTTACACGGCCCACTCATCGCCGGTGATATTGGATTAGATACAATTCGTTCCCAATGCCCACATTTCAATCAGTGGTTAAATAAGCTAACTAACCTCAGTTTTGTTTAGGGATAGCTATTTCAAAATTACGTAAATTTAAGCTCGGCTTTTTGTGTTGAAAAGTGTAGGCAATTAATCCTGACACGACTTCCAGCAGAAAGCCGAGAACACTACGATGTCTTGAGTGTGCTATCTGAGAAATATTTTTCAACTGATTCACTACGGTCTCTACCACAAAACATTTTTTTAACATCAGGTTATCCCATAGTAATAAAGCTTTGGCTTTCATATTTTTGCGTATATTCGTCACCAACGTAACTCCTTCCACAGCCAGGTCTTCACACAGGGCTTGTGAAAGATAACCTTTATCTCCATATCCACTTAACCCTTTCACTCACTGTTTGACCGGTTGACTATCATTCGTATTACCGGGATCAATTTGACCTCCAAAAACTCCCCGCAATCATGGATAACCAAGAGAAGTTTAAAGCCATAGAACCAGCCTGTACTGCTTTTTCCTCGACTCACTAGTCATCAAAGACCCGATGCAAGTTATGGCATACCTCTATTCTGGTCGAATCAATAAAAGCCATCTTTGCTGTCTTAGCCTTGGGCAATGAAAAGGGGTGAACGCTCTTTTTTTCAGTGCGAGCATTCGAGTATAACTGACTAATCCGGGGAATTCTTTCTGGAAATAAGGTGTTACATACTCAAAGTAAAAGGATTTAAGATTCTGGTAATGACTGATGTGAAATAAGATAAGGAGCGTCATCACTTAGCTGAGAGAAAGAAAAGACGGTCGATTAAGCTGACGTAATCTATCCTTAATGAATTGCTGATGCCAGAGAGGCACAAAGTCATCGACACGCAGCAGTAAAGTTCTTTTAAAGTAACCATAGCCTGAAGATATCCACGATTTTGTTTTCTTTAGCAAAAACTTCATCATTCCTTAGGTTCTTTGTGAGGGTGATTTGGGTGTATGTGTATGATTGCCCCCAAGTATGACAGTAAAAAAACAGTTTTTCCTGTTCGGGGCAGTGTTTCGGTCTGCTATGATTGATTCAACGTTTCGCTTGAAAGGAATAATGGATATGGCTTTTCTGGTTAAAGCAGATCGTACAACCAAAGAGGTTTTTGCCGAGGACTTCCCGGCAAGTAAGGGCATGGAGGGCGAGTTTGATGTTCAGGATCTCACTAATTTTGTGGGCGGGTATCTTGAAATGGTAACGCTGCGGCCACCGCTAAACATCAACGGAAAAGAATACTGCTATATGCTTTGCGATGAAGACGGTAAGCGGAAAGAGTATCCGGTCAATTACATCGCGTGCGAGTATCTTGTCGGTTCCCGTTTAGTAGGAAGTGACTTTGTTGTAGGTGATGTTGTGTTCCTCGAACGACACGAAATTTCATGAACCACGCTTAACTGAAGGCGGGTAACCATTAAGATATACCCGCCACCAGCATCAATCCCAGAATTTTTCAATCGGCACACGTCCACAGCGCAGCAACTGCACTTCGGCTAGCCGGTTAAGCTCTTCGCGCATATCAGTCGTTTTCCAAAAATACCAAGCCGTAGAGGGCGCTTAACAACAACGTCATTCGATGGAGTAACGCCAGATACAAAGTTGCCGCAAACCCACCAGATACGTTTATGCTGTTCACGGCTTTACCTCAGCCTCGCTCACTACAGCCCTTCCATCCAAGGCAAAGCATATTTGCCGGGTATAAAGGATGATCCCATATTGATAAAGGAACTTTTACCGTATTCGCTCAAATGCATACCATCGTGGGGGCGGATCTGAGAGACGATAAACTCTGAAACTGCCTTTAGTGAAGTTGAAATCGACCTGCTGCCACTCAGCGCCAGACTGATCACTGCTACCGTCTGCTACGCCTTCAATATGTATCCACTCCGGGGGACTGACAAAGTTGATCATGTTACTCTCGGCATCCAACAATCGAGGGCGAATCCGGTCCGCAACGAATCCTCCCGGGTATGCACTGTCCGGAAAAGGCGGAGCAGGTACTCATCCATATCTAGCATCAAGTTTTTAATCCACGGACGGTAGGCAAGAAGCTCGGTATGCTTCTCTATTTCTTCCGTCAGCTCGCGATGTTTCTTTATACTTGGCATGGAGTCCACTAACGTTTTCGGAACAGTGGCAGATGTTTTGCTGTATCCAATACGGTTCATCAAACTTATTAGTTTAATGTTTTCCAAATAACCAGCTCTCATTCATGTTTATTTAGATTGCAGTTTTTTATACGTTCGTTGCAACAATGGAATGGCGAGCGGAGGTATCGAACCGAGTTTAGGTAGGGGAGGTATTTTTGAAAATCAAAGGGGCCACAGAAAACCAGTCAGGGTCAGATGGTCGATTGGTGATGTTTTTCGAATGGTTGTAATCTGTTCATCGGTCAGAGGGCCATCATCCGGCTCGTATGCCGGTATCGTATCTCTTAGTTCTTTGTGAACAAGTTGATTGAGTGAAAGCTCACTCATTAAACGGTTGAAGATTGATTCACTTACTTCAAACTCACTATCATGTTCGCGGAGTTTAAAAAGAAATTTTTTAGTTTCCCGACTTTTGGTAATTGCTGTTATGGTAGGCTCCTATGCAGGAAGTAAGGGTATATGTTATTGATTAACTAAAATCCCATAGCTTTAGCCAGTGCACATGTTTATCAAACATATTAAAACCTCAATGTCATGCAAGAAAAAGGCGAGGGAGAAATTTTCAGTGGTAAGAAGTGGTTCATAAAATTATGATGTATTCTGTCCAATTTAACTTATGTTGATCAGAGATCTATTTCATAAGTCATAACCTATTTATCGCATTGATTTATAAACTATTTTTAACTTATCATCTTCATTCATTCCATAACCACTTCATGAACTGTGACGCTAAACGGCCATTTTTCGATTCTTTTCTTGCATCCCACGCAGTCTTGGTTCATGAACCATTTCGATAATCAATCTCGGTACGAGATAACCACAAACTTTAGTGGTTATCTGATTGCACGTCACACTCATACGAAAAGCAGGGCAGATGCCTCTGAGGGCGGCAGCATTGTCTTCGAATAGTGTCTGTCACACCGCAATCCTCTGTGTAGTCGCTGTTGCGGGCATTCGGCTCCCCGGATAAGCTTTAACCGACAATCACTCTCGTCCCCCCTTTGTAACGAGGATCATCGCCCAGCATCTGGCGAACCAGTGAGAAACTGTCCGTCTGGCAGAATACGTACTGCTCTGCATACTCAACCTGAAGGCTATTCAGCCGAACGACATGATTCGGATGTAGTGGCATTCTGGAATAACGGATAAATCGATCAGCGTGCGAACGGATTAATGTGAGAAGGAATGCTTTGCGGGGCCTGAGCAACCATAAACTCAACATCACGTTTTTTCTTGATAAAATCTTCCCTGATCGAAGGACACAGCATGGCTAGCGTCAGAGTGGAAGATAGCGGCAGGTGTATCTGAATCCCTTTGACACCGAATCCAATATTTCCATAATGACCAAAGTTATTACTGTTATAAAACGTGACGGGATTATCAGAAATATAGAAAGGATGTTCGTCATCTGTTTCATACAAATACCAGTCTTTTTGCAACAGCATGTCTGCTTCTTGCCGCTGATCGAGCAGTGTACGGAGAAAAAGATGCCGGGTCCCAATACTTGGAGGGCCCCCTCGCGTCTGTTCGATCTGTTCTGCCGTGGAGTCCATGCCTTTCAGTTTGTCGGTCAGAGTATCGATCAAGTGAGATATCTGTAACTGAACACTGTAAGATCGTGCTCGCTGAATGGCGACAAAAATAGCCAGAATATACCGCTCATTTGCGGTTAGCCGCTGGATATCCCTGTGTTGCAGTAATGTGTTGATGACTGGTGCTGCATCTGACTCGTAGATACCAAGCAGGGGTTCAAGGCTGATTTTATCTGGGTGGTCGTCAACGTTATAAAACCTGTTCCGAGTGGTGGCATCCAGTATGGACACCTGGAATACTTTATCCGCTGTTTTATCAAACGCGTAAAACCGCTTTCGTTTTCCTTTTCCGGTCATACCGAAGTTATCGAGCAGAAATCGGGGGACCGTATGCTGCTTTAAAACGTCCGTCGTCATTGACCGTGCTTTAGCCATTGATACTTCTCCGTGTGTTGAGTTTTGGTTAGTTGTCAGCTCTGCCATGCTGAGAGTAAACAGACCTTCTTAGAAATATAGTGTAAGCATACCGCTTTTAGTTTCACATACTTTTTGAGATTTCTGGGTTTCAGTCATTAGCCGGTACTTTTCCGGCATCAGATAATTCAGGGATTCATCGCGTTGTGCCTGGATATTTACCATGAACATAACAACAAAAAAGAGAAGAGCATCATAAAAAGTCACTAACTGATTTGTTGAGATGATAAAGATAACCATGAACTAATGTACATAGATAGGTTATTTAACTTATGTTGAGCGTAAGTCTAATTCATAAATAAAAATTTCCTATCACACTGTTTTTAACTTATCACCTTCATTTCATCTGCTACAACTTCATGAACCAACACTAAAACGACCATTTTTTGCTCATTTACCGCATCCTGCACAGTCTTAGTTCATGAACCAAGTCAATTACATTTTCCCTTTGTGAAATTCTTAATCTTCGAACTTATCTGATTGAAATATTGATCATTATGTTAGGCAAGGTAACATTGAGGCAAAGCAGGGCCAAAGCCCCTGAGAGCGGTAGCGTAGAAAAATTAGCTTGGGCCTTTGTCAACCCCAATAAGCTCCCTGACTGCATCACTAGTAGAACTTGCCAGCTACTAAATTCCAGAGCGAGTATCGTTTAGAGTTGTGTCAATGCAGGACAGGCACCTGCATTTGTTATTCTAAATGTTTCAAAGTGACCTGCTACATTTCGTCCTGCTCTCCGTATAAAACGATCCCGGATGTGTCGATTTGATTTTCCAGCATAAGCACTTTGGAGACGGAGCCAAAACTCTGGTGTGCTTCCCAGCGCGGTGGCAATATGGGGGAATATGGATTGGCAATATCCCCTGTCACTGCTTGTAGGAATAATTAATAATAGGTCAGCTAAAACTTATCGCCAAGAGGAATAGACTGTGGATATCAGGAATTTCTTTATAATTCGTAAAATATATTAAGTAAGGAAGTTGAGTGGAAATAAAATGTCTTGATCCTTTAGGCATCAATGGGTACGAAAGAAAAGCCAATGAAGTACTTTCAAAGCATCTTCCCGACAGTTGGAAAGGGTACTCTTCACTGGAAATGGTTGGTCGTCAAGGAAAAGACTTTGAAGCTGACATCATTCTTATAACTCACGATAGAATTATTGTCGTTGAATTAAAGAATTATCAGGGGAAAATTTTTTCTCAGGGAAAGCAATGGATCCAAGAATGTCCAGATGGAAGACAGGAAAATCGTATAAATGCAGTGTCACAATCTAGCCGAGCAGCAAAGATCCTAAAATCTCGGTTAAATGAAAAGCTGAGTGGGAAGTTCGTTCCTTATGTTGATAGCTGTGTAGTTTTATGCGGTTCCGCGGATGCATCTCACCTGCCTTCTGATGAAAGACAATATGTATTTACGTTAGATGAATTCAAAAATATAGGTGCTGATAGCGAGTATGAAAAAAAATTTGGTAAAACTTTCACCTTTAATCGAAAAGAAGACATACCCAATAAAAACATCACCATATGGGATCGTATATTTCTTAATAATAGTGCCGATTTTAAACCCAAGACATTTTCATCTAATAATTATTTTCAACATGGTACATTTCTTTTCCAACATAAAGACGGTTTGTATGCAGAATTTCAAAGCCAACGTGCTGACAATGCAAACTACAAGGCATTGATGAGAAGATGGGATTTTACTGCCCCATGTATAGTTGAATACGCTAGAACGCCAGATCAGAGAGCTGTAATTGCTCAGAGAGAGTCAAATGTCCTAGGGTATATAGATAATCAAGATGAAGACTTGAAAAATGTTCACCTCCAGCTTCTACACATACCTACAGATCTAACGGCAGATTTTGTTGAACTCTACGAATGGCCTAATAAAAAAGAAAGGCTTGATGTATTTATTCGAAAGAATAAATCTAAGTTAACTAAACAAAACCGACTCGACCTTATTCAAATGCTGATAAGTCAGGTAGCAAGGCTTCATGATATTGATGTTGCCCACCGGGACCTTGGTTCTCACAGCATTTGGCTTTCATTACCCAGCAAGGTCGTTTTATCCAACTTTTTAACTGCATACTACCCTGATCCTGATAAAAAGAGTGTCTCAAATGTACGTAAAATTATTCAACATGGTCGAGTAGAAACGCCTGAAGAATTACTTGAAGACGATACAAATGGTACTGCTTATACAAGAGATGTTTATCTCGCAACCGCTGCATGCCATTACATTGCCTTTGATGACTTGCCTAATAAAGATGAGGGTATTTATGTTTGGACTCCGAGGGAAAACTGCGAGATAAGTATGAAGTTAAGCGACTGGTTCGCCAAAGGTTTAGAACTTGACTCTCAATATCGATTCCAAGACTTACGAGCTGCGCTTTCCGAACTCAATAAACTCCTTCAAACTAGTAGTGAGGATCCATCAAGAGCCCTATCTGCTTTATCAAGATACCATACTAATATAAACGTATTCACAGATTTCGGGGTACTCCCAGTAAAATCGGAAGGGACTTTCTACTTACTCAAGTCGTCAGATAATAGCTTTGGAGTAAAAACATGGTTTGGTGTAAGTGATGTGAATAAAACAGGGGGGATTAATCATCAACTTCTTACTTTTTTCAGTAGACTAGAACTTATTAAGAATTCATCTTTGGAATGCTTGCCAGAAATATTAGAGTTCGGCATCAATCCTACGATGACCAGTGTTTACTTTAAATACGAATGGATAGCTGGAGAAACGTGGAGAGATGCCGTTGTCGACATAGATAAAGAGCAAGGTATTCAATTAATTAAGGGGTTAGTGGAGGCTCTGATCAAGCTACATGCTTCAAGACTTCACCATGGAGACTTACATCCTCAAAATATCATTGTCAAAGAGCTAACTATAAAATTTATTGATGTTGTTGAGTATGAAAGTGAAGATTGGAATAAACATACCCCGGCTTACGTACCGGCCTCATATGAGACTCAGTCTAAATCAAACATCGACCGTTGTGCAGTAATTAAGATCGTTAATGAATTATCTGAGGTGATAAATACAATTCACCTCACCAAATACACTAATGAACTCCTGGCATTACCAGAAATTGCGACAACAGAACTTGAGAAGTTAGTTGATAATCTAGAACAAATTGTAAATCCACCTCTACCAATTAGTGCCGAAAGTTACGATATCCATTATAAAAAATTCAAAGAATTATCAGATAAGTTAGCCTCTGATGATGGCTCGTACTATTTGACGATGAAGTTCAATGCTGGAAAAGGACGGGATTTAGTCAGTGTTCAGTTGAGTGGCATTAAGCAACAGCTTGATATACTTATCCAACCTGAGAAGAAGTTTATTGTCGGAGCCACGCTTCGAGACCTACGTCATGATCAATTTATTTGGAATAAACGTGATGCTCAACTTAAACTCAATGGGATTATCAATCTCTCTAACAATTTAAGTGGTTCAAATGACAAATTTATTGACTTCATTTTAACTAGTGAGATATATCAAGAGCTATTTCGGATAAATAATTCAACACCGATCTCACAATCAACTGAAAGGCGTATACTGTCACTGCCAAAAATAGTTAAACCCGCGATTGTTGATGCACGAAAAATTTGGAAGGTTCTTGTCGAAACAGAATTGGAAAGCTACCCGAAAATTCAGGTTGTTACAGAGCCGAAATACTCTGAAAATAAATGGCTAACTTTCCGCTATTTTCTAGAGGATAGTAAGCTCGATGTTGATCTAAGGACTGAACGTGTCACACTTAAAATGGAAATAAGAGGTGAGCTCAGAGATATCGGAATTGTAGAAGATTTAAATTCTGATACAGTTATTGTTAAACCGAGAGGAAAAATAACGCCTCAACTCGGTGATACATTAGTTGTGGAAGGAAGCATGACCGCTGCATCTCTGGCAAAACGAGAGAAGGCTATTTCTAAGATAATCAACGGTAGGGCTATTATTCCAAACTTACCCGACTATTTTTCTCCAGGACTTGAGGCTGGTTATACTGAAGGCCACGTCCCTTCAGACGAAGAGTTAGATATATACACTGAATATCATGGAGACGGACATATAGCGTTTTCACTAAACGAGCAGCAAAGACAGGCATTTAAAGCTCTTTATAAGTATAGTCCAATTGCGTTACTTCAAGGGCCACCGGGAACAGGAAAAACTGCTTTTATCGGCTCTTATATTCATTACTCCATTATGAATGGAGCAAGGCGCGTACTGCTAGTTAGTCAGTCACATGAAGCAGTGAATAATGCCAGTGAGAAGGTTCGCTCCTTGTTTAGGAGAAATGAACAGCCCATTGATATCGTTCGACTAGGAGATGAATCGAATTTATCTGCGTCACTGACTGATGTAGGTGAAAAAGCGCTTCAAGAGCATTACCGCGATAAGTTTCGGGCTGAGTATAAAGAGCGTTTGGGAGCACTTTTATTACAAATTGGTATTTCGACTGAAATGTCAAATGTTATCACAGAGTTCGAAGTATCGTTCGGACAACGATTTGACCAACTATCATCACAAGCTAAAGACGAAGGGTTAGCAGGTAGTCCCGTTCTCAAGCAGAAAGAAAATAAACTTAAAACCGGTTTAACGAGTTTCCTGGAGCACCATTTGCAATCTACGCTATCGTTTGAAGATACTCGAATTCAATATATTAGAAGTACACTACTCAGAAAGTTGTCTGAACATTTTGAAATTTATTCCGAAAGTCTTATTTTCAAAGTAAGAAACCTTGTTGAAATGTCTAATGAATGGCTGAGTGTGATGGCTTCGGGACAAGCCCAATTCCAAAACTTCTTAGCTAAAACTAGAACACTGGTATGTGGTACTTGCGTTGGAATTGGCCGCTTCCACTATGGAATTCAAGAAAACGTTTACGATTTAGTCGTCATAGACGAGGCTGCCCGTTCCCCCGCGAGTGAATTGGCTATCGCAATGCAAGTCGGGAAAAAGGTCTTGTTGGTAGGAGACCATAAACAGCTTCCTCCACTTTTTGATGAAAATCATCTCAAGGCAGCGAAACTGAGATTACCTAAACTTGAGATAGATGAGCTCAAAAGAAGTGATTTTGAAAGAGCATTCGTTTCTGAATATGGGAAAAAAGTAGGGCGTTCATTACTCACCCAATATCGTATGGCTCCCCCAATCGGCAATATAGTCTCAGAAAACTTCTACGACGGGGCTCTAGCAACAGGAAGGGGGGAAACCAGCGAAAAATACAAAGAGCTGATTAACACCTTTGCAACCACCGTCACTTGGTTCGATACATCTAGAGCCGGGAGAAAAAATCTTGAATCTCAACCCAAGGGAAATGGTGTAAATAATAAAAGTTACATTAACGATTATGAAGCAAACACGATTATTTCTATCATAAAACGTCTTTATGACAACGACTCTCAAGATGAAATATTAATTGAGGGGGAAGACCCCAAAATTGGTGTTATCTGCATGTACGGTGAGCAAGTTAGAGCCCTAGTAAGAAAGATTAATAGTCTTTCATGGGCAAGAAGTTTATTAGAGAAACGGATTATAAAAGTTGATACTGTTGATAGTTATCAAGGCAAAGAGAATGATATCATCATTTTATCCCTTGTAAGAAGCAATAGTCATGGAAATCAAGGTTATGTAGCGTCTGAAAATAGAGCTAATGTCTCACTCTCTCGCGCCAAAGAGTGTCTTTTCATTGTAGGTAATACTCATATGTGGAGTCGAAGCAATCAAACGACCGCTTTCGGGCGTGTATTGAAATTCATAAAAGACAATGAGTCTCGTGATTATTCAATTTGTGAATTGGATGAAAAGGAATAACCAATGAAAGTTCAATTAAACAGAATCAGCTTTGGACTGCCCACAAAAGCATTTTTTATCGACTATACTGTGAGCCAAAAGCGACAATTACCAGTTGTTAAAGAGTTTATAATTCGTGTATTGCATTCACTGGGTAGCTCACCGGTTGAGTTGATACAGAATTATTTTGGATTTACTGCTACAGAAACTCAGGCTGTACTAGACGATCTTATCGAAGAAAGCTTGATTAAATGGAACGATGATGAGATTGAACTAACATTCCATGCACTAGAAAATTTTGAAGAAGTGGAAGGCAACATGCTTCCGAGATTCTTTGAAGTTGTAGATAAAATTGATGACATTCACTTTGAGCTGAAAGACTTTCGAATGTTGCCAAATGCTGTCAAGAGAAGTGGTGTAAATAGTTCATGTATTACTCTATCGTTACCTGATGAGTCTTTTGAAAAGCTGAATGACAAAGCGCGGTCAGCTTTCGATACTCACTTTCACTATTTTAGAGAAATGGTGAAAGGTGAAGATATTTATTCTGACCGTCAAGAGTTGTACAAAATTAATCACGTAAATGGCAAATACGACGTAGTTGTTCCAATTCCAATTGAGTATTTTATAGATACAAATGCCCCCAAAGTACTCCAAACAGGTTATGAGTCACCCGCTTTAGATGAATGGGATTATAATAGAACACTCTTTAACGCCATGGACGAAGCAATCAGCACAGACTGTGGCGAATATACTCCAATGGATTTTCATAGTTACTTGAGTGCCACCAATGATCCGATTTTAATTAAATATTGGGATGATAAAAATGAATCACTTAACCTTGAGCTTTTGATGAAACACTATGAAATGGGGACATCATTTCATTCAAATGACACGCAACTAATACTCGGTAATTTTTACACTAAACCTAATTTAAGTGCTGTTCATGAAAATTTGGAGAAAATATTTAAGGAAAAGCCTAAATCATCTAGTGGCATGATTTGGCTGACTAATGCTGAAAGTGGTACATGGGGAAGAACAAATGAGCTAAGTTTCTTCATTGATTCAATAGTCAAATTATTTGACAATAGAAAAAAAACTTTCTGTGCCGTTCTGGTTATACCATGCGCGAGTAAACAAGAAGCTTTTGAACAAAACAGAATCTATAACGGTGTTGATGCAAAGCTTATGGACTGCGAAAAACGATTTGGTGGGGATAAATGTGAGGTGTTACTAATCCCCAATATTATGGTCGCGTGTCTTCACCATATCCCAATTGAAGATGATAGAAATATATCTTTGCCAGTTGGATATCTTAGCCTAGACCCTTTACTTATTGAATCAGTCACACAAAATGTTCAGAGATGGGCAGAGTCCGAAACACGATTTAATCATTTTTTCGAGAAAAAGCATACAACTCTGGAAGACTCCGTTTTGAAAAGTTATTTTGACCCTATTTTGTCCCAAGTATGAAAGAATATAAGGAAGACAAAGATGACGTCGCTCTACAAGATACAGATCTGAAAGAGAAATTTTATGACGACCTCGTGAAGCATTAGAATTCAGACAGTCAAATTCTGATTGTAGAAAATCAGCACCCGCCGGAAAAATAAATGGACTGATTGCTATGACAATTCTCACCAGCTCCCCAAAGTCGGCCGTTTCGGGTTGCTTTGACCAATTATTAATGTATTTATAGTTATATAACCTGAGATTTGCTTAAGAAGGGAACTAAGTGCCTCAGGCATGTCTAATTTAGAAGAACTTTACTGCTGCGTCGATGACTTTTGCCAAAAATTTATTCCTCTCTGGCATCAACAGTTAATTGAAAATGGCTTGCTCAAACGTCACTGCGAAGCCTCCCTTTCTCTCAGTGAAGTGATGACGCTCCTCATTTTATTCCACATGAGTCATTATCGGGATTTTAAAACGTTTTATATTCAGCATGTTAAACACTATCTTAAGGTCGATTTTCCCGGGTTAGTCAGCTACACCCGAATGTTAACCTTGAAGCAAAGGGCGCTCATTCCTCTCTGTGCTTTTCTTTCGTCACGCAAGGCTGAAACCCAGGGGATCGCTTTTATTGATTCAACCAAAATTGCCGTTTGCCATAACCTTCGTATTCTCCGTTATCGCGTATTTGAGGGCGTCGCACAGCGAGGGAAAACGAGTACAGGCTGGTTTTACGGCTTTAAACTTCATCGGGTTATCAATGATTGTGGTGAACTTTTGGCAGTTAAGTTGACCTCAGGAAATAAAGATGATCGTCATCCCGTCAAAGTTCTGATCTGGCGTTGATACACGGGCATAACCGATTAAGGTCGTCATGCCCATGTCGAGGGGGCCAGCATCGTTAGGGTCACGCATTTGTTGTTCCTTCCTCGTCTTCCAGAAGGGCCGTGATTGGATGAAGAACCTAATCCAACCACATATGTTTTTTGGCTTCTTATTCGTACCGAACGGTGCGGAACACTATGCCGTTTTCTACCAGTGCGAACCGAAATCCGTTATCCAGCAGATTGTTCAATCGGGCTTTTCGCCACGGGATCACATAGGAGTTGTCCGGGTGCTTTAGTTGAATTGAATCGCGTGGGAATTCTCCGTGATGCTCCAGTCCAGAGTTCATTTTTGACTGTTTTATGCGGTGCTTCTCCGTAGCTGATAAACACCGGCACGGTTTTATCTTTTGGGTCAATGATGACGCAGCCCGATGTGCTAACACTGCTGAGAAAAGACTTCGGGCACTCGCTGTACCCGTACACCTCGCTCAATTGCCCGTGATCGTCTATCTGCCATCCGGGTGATATTGCTATGGATGGCTGCTCGAAAACGCAGTTGCGGTAGATCTGCACTATGGTGTCATCCATCACATCTTTCGTTTGATCGCATCCGTCGAGCATCAAGCCTGCCATCACTGCCAACAGAATTTTCTTCACCTGACTTTCCTCTTGGTGTCGGCTTCCTGTCCGTAATTGTCAAACGGTGAGTTATGACAATCACTGGCGTAGTGCTTTTCACTGCGCTTTATCAAGGCATTACAATTATCAGAACTCATTCTCGAAATTATATTCTCGATCACTTGCCTACTATGAGAGTTTTGATAATGAAAACAAGGCAGTGCTAGCCCAACAAAATTCCATAAGCTGTTGTGTTTTGCCATGTGACGCAAAAACAAGATGAAACCGTAAATTCCTGCGCGAATGCTCCCGCTAGTCCTCCATGACAAAAAGGTCTAAACCTTTATGCCAGAAAAAGTGACATTTCTAAATTGCTTAAAAGTGACATTACTATATTGGTGCTACAATCATAGTGCGCCTAAGATATCTTATGTTAAATTTAGTCCGTCATCCATTTAGTTCATAACCACCCGCAGACCACGATCAATCATACACTTACCCTACACTCCATCTTCTCCTTGCTGCGCGTTATGTTTGCTGGTTATTTTCTTCATACGCATACTATTTATGAGGATAAATGCCGCATGTTCGTACTCGCACAGTTCACTATCAACCAACGGCAGCGCCTATGGGTACTGATGGATACTCATACATGCCTGCCGCTTTTGTACCCGCTACAATATCTTGTAGACCACCTGGCTTTGCGTTCATCAGCCACCCAATCCGCTTCACTTCAAGCGCTCAAGTTTTTCTATGAATTCTGGTACCAGAAACATGGCGTGACGTTTTGCTTCAGCTTCAATTCATCGGACCACAATCCATTGATCGCCATTGAAGAACTGACAGCCTTTTTTCATTATCTGGAAAATGGGCATTCATGTGCACCAATTTTAACCATCGGCTCTATACAGAACACGCCTTCACGCCGCACAAACGTTGGGTATGTACATGCGGTTATTCGCTTTATCAGATATCTGATTAACACGTATATCTCGCCGAGGTATATGGATGGCTCACCTAAAGAACTCGCACGGCTTGCCACGCGGTTAACGGGACGGTTATCGATATATAAAGCAGAATTCCGCACGCTTACCCATTCTCGTCAAATGAACAACGGCATAACTCACAAGCGCTTTCGAAGTCTGACGGCAGAGATGGTCGTGGCTTTTTACCAGATCATTACCCCCAGTTCAGCGTCAAAGATAAACCCGCTGAATCCCTTCCCTTACGGTGAAATCCAGTTGCGTAATTTTCTGATTTGCCGATTGCTTTTAAATTATGGACTGCGTGTCAGCGAGTTACTGCTTTTAGAGTGCCATTCGATTAAGCCCAATATCCGAGGGGATCAGTTCAGTCTGATTGTAACCACGGTGGATGAAGATGTTCCAGATCCACGAAAACGATTACCTTCATTAAAAAATGTCTATGCTAACCGAGTGCTAGCATTAGATAAATCGGACTATTATTTCCTAAATATTTATATTCATAAAGTTCGCGATTGTTCCTCACATAATTTTCTTTTCACTTCTACGCAAGAACCACATCCGCCACTGTCATACCATACTGTTTATGACATCTTTGCTATGATAGATGATATATTGAGTACGCAGCATCCTGAATACAAATCAGATGAGTGTTTTGATTCCATTAAAAACATCTCGCCTCATATTACACGGCATACTTGGGCCTATTTGACGCTGCAACGCATTTATCGTGAAAAATTTCAGAAACTAAAGGCCGTCTCATATTTGTCAGATGTGGATTTTTCTATTGTTGGATTGATGAATGAAGCCAAGGATGAGTTACGATTACTTGGCGGTTGGAGCCACAATAGTCATATGCCTGATGTTTATGCCCAGAGATATCTATCACAACAGGCTAATATGGCTAATCTGCACAGAATGCGATAGATAACGACATGCTAAGAGAAACCTTTTCTCATCTATGCGACGAATGGAGGGATTATGAGTCAAATAAATAAACAGATGAATGAGGCGAATAGTATCATTTACACACCTGCATTTATTGACAGATTTTCAAAAACTAATATACCAGTTGATATTCATCTCAAGTCGGCAGATATATTTGATGATAAGTATATAACTTCGATAAGTGATAGTTGGGTTTTCGACTATTCAGGAAGTCGCTGCTATGCTCATTTTCGGAAGGATGAAATCAGTAATCGACTGGTAAAATATATTTGTTTTCATTATGCATCTACCAAGTGCCCGGCTCAGGTTCCTAGCGTGCTCCATGCTTGGTCTTTGGCAATTGACTATTGTATAACCCAATCAGCTTTCAGTTTTACGGTGTTGAAAGACTATCTTGAAACACACGAACTTAAGCCACGATATTTTTACTACATTATTTTTGGTCTAAAAATCCTCTGCGCTGAAGCATTTCCGGGTTTCACCCTTGATGATTACGAAGATCTCGAATTCATCCTTCGCTCGCATTCCCACGACTGGGGCATCTATCAGGAAATCGACAATGTCCTGGCTCCGCTCGAAAAAAACATGATCAGCAAAGGACTGTTTGAAATGGCAACGGAGATTCGGCATGGCAAAAACTACAGTCTGAGCACCATACGAGATGCGGCTATTCTGGGGCTGATTTATGTCACTGGTGCCCGTCCGGTGCAACTGGCCAAGTTAGCGGCGAAAGATTTGCGCATTGATACCCGTAATCCAGAAACCGGATTGGTTCGCTATAGTGTGCTTTTGCCTTATGCCAAACAGCGGAGCATGACGACTGAGCGTCTGTTTCTGGCGATCCCACCGGAAATCGGCGCGTTGATTAGGCACTACATTGAGCTGGCGCAGCTTGAACCTGATGGTAAACTATTTGAATTTAGTCATTCTTCACCGTTTTATGTGTCCCGGGCTATTTTCATCGGGGGCAATACAGGCCCCAGCCGGCAAGGCGGGTGATGATCCGGAAAGAAGACGGGACAGAAAGGCCATTGAGTATCCTGTGTCTGGAGGACAAAATCGTGCAGCAAGCGGCTGTCACGGTCTTAAATCAAATCTACGAGACCGATTTTCTCGGCTTCTCGTATGGGTTCAGACCGGGCAGAGGGTTCTGGGCTTCCAGAAACATCAGGATGCTCGGGCGTGCCAATCCCTGCTACAACGACGTCTGATGCAGTTTGGGCTGAAGGTACACCCAGCGAAAACCCGGCTGGTACGATTTGGCCGCTTTGCGTTAAAGCAATATGAGGAGCGACCGGAGAGGGGCAAGCCGGGGACGTTTGATTTTCTGGGATTTACGCATTATATAGGACGATTACACACGGGCAAGGATGCGGTGATGCGCAAAACCCAACGAAAACGGTGCCAAACACAACTGAAGCGAATAAAACAGGGGCTGCGGCAACGGCTGCACAACTGCCCAGAAGAAACGGGCCGGTGGCTGAAACGAGTGGTAGAAGGGCACATCAATTACTATGGCGTCCCCTTCAACAGTAGAGCATTGTGTCAATTTGTGGAAGAAGTGAAGCGGATGTGGCTGAAGTCACTGAGACGGCGAAGCCAGCGGCACAAAATGACGTGGGCTCGTTACAGTCAGCGGGTGAATAAATGGATACCTCCCCCCCGAATTGTGCATCCTTATCCTTTGCAGCGCTTTTACGCCAAACACCCGAGGTAGGAGCCGGATGCGTTAGTAGCGCACGTCCGGATCTGTGCGGGGGGTAGCCGGTAACGGCTATTCCTACCGCGACCGAACGACTAAGATAGTCGATAGGTTCATGAGAGATGTTTTCATTTTTGTCTTTCTCGACCACTATGATCACTGATTTCATGAACCTACCCTAGTTTTTATTTTTATATTTTTGATTTTTAAAGCTTAAATTTGGGGAGCCTTCAGACCTCACGGTTGCCTTTGGATGAACAAAGAAATTTTATCCTTTGTTAAAATATTTCCAGTAAACCTAATATAGTTCAAGATGAGGCTTTTAAGGGACGCGTATCATGTGCGCACAAGAATTCAGGCCTACGCTTTCCTTCCGTTAGTTTGGGAAGATTGCAAACTGAATTGTAGGTAATAATGAGAATTGGTCTATCAAAGGGCGATAAATTTCCTGATGAACTGTGTGCTACCAAAGAATCGAATAAAACGATATCTCCAGCTGAACCAGTTATAAAGCTCACATCATTTTCTTTTATCAACGGTTTTAACACGTCACCTTTTATTTGATAACTGAGGTTGTTGGAGAGATCGTTTTCCCAATCCGCATTGCTAATATGCAGCTTGCATAGATTACCAAATTCGTGGCTTTTGGGTATGAAGCATAACGGTCCATGCAACATTTCAACATCAGAGAGGAGAATGGCTACGTTCAATAGCTTTGGTTGCTCGATACCATCGCCATTTTTCCAAAAAATGAAATCCTGATGCCACGGCCACGCATCACCGGTCATAGCTTTTTTGAAATTGAGTTTGGACTGATGCACATAGCAACCGCTGTTTAGAAAAGTCTGAGTGATGTCTAGTAACGTCTTATCGCAGAAAAGCTTTTTAAAAAACGGATCATTCAAATGTAGCCCATGTATTGCTCGGACTGATTTACCATCTTTCTCCAGAATCACACCCTCTGAACATTCCGCACTTAATTTCTCAGTACACTCATTTATTTGATCAATTTTTTCACGGCTAAAAGCATTTTTTACGACGGTAAAGCCGTTTTCCCGGATCTCTTTCACAATCAAGTCTACATCCATCATTCTCGTTCACTTTCCTTTTTTTATATCTTATGATCACAACTGTTCTTCCCGCTGGGAAGGAGTTACTCCCCCAACGTCAATAAAACTGCTCCCACAGATTGGTCTTGCTTAAGCCATAATTTTGCCTCAAACACTCGACAAAAGTGCGACCAAAGCTGCTGTACTTTGGCTTCTTGAACCAAAGTGCTCCGAACTCGCATCACCACACGGATGCTTGCTGCAGTCTGAATCACTGTCATGACGAGGGGATAATGTTCCATGATATTGAAGCGCACATTTTCTATCGAAAAGGGTAAACCAGCTTGATTAAATTCATGTGCACCTTTGAAGTTCTCAAATACAAATAAGGTGTTGAGTGACTTTGATAGGTTGGGCATCCCTAACCATTCCTGAATTTGGTTGATCGGGCTTGCCTCGAACTCCACCAGGTTCAAATAGTGGTCTTTACAAGAAGCATAGAACTCCAACAAAGAGGTTGTATCTTCTGCTTTGCAACGAATAGGCAAGCAATTAATAAAGTTTCCAACGGCGCTATTAACTTCCTCGCCGAGCATACCGCTCCTGCCGGAAAGAATGGTTCCTATTAGGCTATCCATTCTTCCTTCCGTCTTGAACAGAGCCAAGGAAAATGCACTCAGCATGACTGCGCATGGCGTGATCCCCTGTTGTTCGGAAAATGCAAGAATCGGAAATTCGTTATAATTCAGCTCAAGATTGAACTCATGATTTTGCCCAGCTGGCTCATCGATACTGAAAGCAGACTGGAAGGACTGTTGTGATAGCAATAGTGTATTGTCCTTGCCTGCTCCACTAAGCGGACGGTAGCCTGCGAGTAGCGTTTTCCAAAAGGTCTCGGCTTTGTGCGTCTGAGCCCGATGGAAAGACGGATTCCATCGGGGATAACTAACTACTTGTGCAGATAAAGCTTGACCTTGCGACAACCGGGCATAAGCTTCAAACAATGCTTCCAACACGATTTCCTGTGACCAACCGTCGAGAATCAAATGATGGAGCGTCCAGATGCAGGTGAACTGAGATGAACCGATATTGAGTATTTTGAACCGCATCAGTGGTGGCTTTTCTACATCAATGCCTTTCAACCGTTCAAATTTAGCCCGTTCCACCACGTCAGCGCGGGAGTGTTCCTTGTTGTCAACTTCAAATACTTCCTGAGGCAGGGCATCAAAATGACTGACACTATAGCTTCGCTCAGCAATCAGTTCTGACGGGAAACCGGCCCTTAATCCCGGATAACGTTGAATGGTGTACAACAATGCCGAGTGAAATCGTTCAGCGTTGAATTCCCCGTCAAATTCACACAGCAGCTGACTGATATACAAGGGTTTGTTGGGCTCCATTCTGCAATGGTAGAGCATGCCGAATTGCATAGGCGTTAACGGATAACTCGCTTGCTCCTTTTCAGAAAAAATGTAGGCCCGTGGTTGTTCTTTCCGGGTCGACGGGATTGTGGTTTGCGTATCGGCTCCCGACTCACTTAGAAATACTGCCAATTGCGCAATTGTGGGGTGTTTAATCAAATCCTGCATTTTGATGCCGAGGCCCAACAATGACGCCTGCGCCGTTATCTTTATACTGCTGAGCGAGTCTCCTCCCAAGGCAAAATAGTTTTCATGTCGTCCTATCGATGGCCTGTTGAAGGCTTTTTGCCAGATGTTGGCTAGCTTGCCCTCGGTCTCATTTTGGGGCGCTTCATAGGCCCTGCTACCTTCGTCGGAATTTCCAAGCAACTGAGCCAGCAACCTTTTTCTTTTGTCAGACAACCCGTCGATTCTGCTATCCAGGTTGGGTGAGTTATTTGTGTTGGTCATAGGTTTTCCGAAACTCCTTTTTCCAGGTAACTGGCATCATTTAACAATTTATCCACTTCTTCCTCACTCAAGCTTTCGATTTGAGACAGCAGATGCATCAGGTGTTGCTCGTTGTGTTCATGCCAAATGTTCAAAAGTGCAATTCGATCAAGTTTACCGCTGCCGGTCAGCGGCAATACCTCTAATGTCATGATGTGTTTTGGAATCATGTAGGCAGGTAGGTATTCCGTCAGATGGCCCATCAGCTGTAGCGGTTCGAATGGGAAATCACTGACTGGAATCACAAACAGTATCAACAAGGATTGTTCCTTTTGACAGACAACCTGGGCCGTGGCGTTGGAGACCATCCTGTGTTGTAGAGCTACATTCGCCATATCTTCCAACTCAATCCGGTATCCATTTATTTTTACTTGTTGATCCTGACGTCCTACACACAAGATGTTGCCGTCGGCACGGACAATCCCGATATCACCTGACAGGTATAATCGCTCCCCTGGGGCTTGACTAAAAGGGTTGGGAATAAACTTCTCAGCAGTTAGACTGGGTTGGTTAACATACCCTTGCGCCAGTCCTGCGCCCGCGATGCAGATTTGCCCCGGTACCCCAATTGGGACAGGCTGCAGGTTTTCATTTAGGACATATACCTGCATGTTGGCAATGGCCTTGCCTATCGGGACAAGATATTCCCTGCAATTCTGACCACTCGGCAATGGTTCACCAGCATCGATTGGATAAACACTGCAGCCGACACAGGTCTCTGTCGGTCCATATTCGTTAATCACTTCAGCATGTATGGACGCAACCGTTTGGTTGCTGAGTGTTTCCCCGCCCAACAACAGCGTACAATTCTTGTCCAACCATGTATGCTGCACCTGACCCGACGCTCCGGCGATCTGTTTCAGCAATTCAAGTTGCGTCGGGGTCAATTTAACAAACCTATACTTGTCCGTTCCCTCAGCCAGCAATGTCTTGTAAAAGTCTTCATCTTGGAAAATATGCAAACAAACACCCGATAGCAAAGCCATATATAACGGGGTGACGTTCATATCGAATGCGAGGGAACCATGCAATGGAATCTTGCTATTGCAATTGCTCCCGGACATGTAGCAAGCGAGTGCACCATGCAGATAGTTTACCAGCGCTCGCTGTGGTACCGCCACGCCCTTGGGTTGCCCCGAGGTGCCACTGGTATATATGATGTAGACAATATCCATAGGATGAACAGGCAAAGGAGTCAACACAGGTCTTGGACTTGCTTGCAGCTGTTGTACATCAACCCTAACCAGAGAGATTGCCAGTGACGCAAGTTCATGCTGTTCAACGGTACTCAAGTAACACTCGGCCCCACTGCCCTTTGCGATCTGCACCAAGCGATTTTTGGGTGTTTTAGGGTCCAGCGGAATGTAAGGGATACCCAGTTTCACACAAGCAACAATTGCAATGACCGCTTCGATACTGGTTCCACACAAAACAAGAGCAGGTGAAGTGCCAAAATGCGTCAGTTGCCCGGCCAGTACATCAGTTAACTTATCCAACTGCGCAAAGCTGAATTCAAATTCACCATCAATGACTGCGACCTGGTTTTGCTGTTGGGCAAGTGTATCGCACAGCATTCTTTGGACTGTGTGCTCTGAACTGTACTCAATGGCTGGTGGGGTCAGGAGCTCCAGCTCCTGTACTGACAGCAAGCAGGCATTCAAAACCTCGCTGTCAGCTTGGGTAGTACACTGCCGAATAGCTTCGGCGTAATAGTGTAATATTCCCTGCGCCTGATCATCGCTCAGCTTCTGCGCTTCATAATCGAGCAGCAATGACAATGCAGTGCCCTCGACATTCAAATTAAAATGGGCTGTCAGAGGTATGTATGTTTGATCCGAAGCGTAATGATCGGTCACCGCAAGGTTTTGCGCATTGAGCACAGATTGGTAATTATGAAAATGGGTGAATACGAACAAAGTATCAAACAAATCACTGTTGCCATTCAGCTTGCGGATTTCATTATATGGGAAACGCCTGAATTTCAGCACCTCCTGCTCTATTGCAAAACACTGTCGGGACAAGGCCAGCCAGTCCCGATTTTTCAAATTGACGGACAAAGGTACCATGTTGTTAAACACACCAACTATCTGGTCACCGCCAGCACTCTCCGGCCTGCTGTTGACTTCCATCCCGGTCGAAATCATGCTTTTTCCGGTCAGTGTGGCAATGACTGTAGCGTGTACGGCCAACAAAACATGTTTTAACGGAACATTTGCCTTTTCAGCCAACGCTTTAATGGCATCAAGCTCCTCACAGTCCATCACTTTGCGGCACCGCTTGTTCGGCCCAGTATCAAGGTTTGTCATCGGCACACCAAAAGTGTGATTGTCATATACCAAGGTAACCTGCATTTCATCCACAAATCGGTGCCAGTATTGGATATGGTTGGAGTCTTGCAATACTGACCTTTCGTAGGCAACAAAATCGGCGTACTGAATCGGAATGGTCGGATAAGACAATGTTCGCCCGTCAAGCAACCGGGAATAAGCTTCCAACAGCTCACTCAATACCGTTGCGACACACCAACCGTCCATCGACACTTCGCTAAAGGTCAACTGAAAGGTGTACGCATCCAACTGGTGCACATGCAAACGCCACAGAGGGGGCAAATGCCATTCAAAAGGTGTGTTCTTTTCGTTTTCCAGCCATTGCTCTAGATAAGCATCCTGTTCAGTTGCGTTATACCCCGTGATGTCGTGGACCTGCAGTGCGCAGGGGATTTCACGGTAAATCATCTGCACAAGTTCGCTGTAATTGGTGACGTCAATTGCTCCGCGCAAGAATGGGTGACGATCAACAATAAAATCGATGGCCCCTTCCATCAATCGAAGGCTCCATTCAGCCTCAATTCGCATGGTAGTCACATAGATTTCGTAATTGCTGGAATTTAACGACTGATAAATAATGTTTTGCTGTAGCAAGCTGAGTGGATAGCAATCTGTCAGCAGCGGTTTGGGGACTTTGGCCACATCCGCTTCTGACAATTGAGTGAACGGCTTAGCAGGTTCGAACGGCAAGACAGCCTGATTATTTGAAACGGTATTCTGTACTATCCCGCCGATTGTGCGCTTGTTGAAAATGTGTTCCACCGTACACTGATAGCCTTTAGCACGCAATTCGGCCGACAAGCGTAAAGCCAGGATCGAGTCTCCCCCCTTGGCGAAAAAGTCATCGTTGCGGTGAGTTACCGGTACTTTCAAGACACGTTCCCAAGCAGCAAAACACACAGCTTCCCGATCATTGCTAGGCCCGATAGCCGTTTGGCTAGCCGCTTTGTCAGCAAGCACCTGCACCAATTCCCGTCTATTCACTTTACCGTTTGGTTGGAGTGGCAGTTGCTGCAATACCAATATTTGGTTTGGGATCATGTAGCTGGGAAGGGTATCGCCCAAATAGGATTTCAATGTCTGTTCATCCAATGCAGCTAGGCTAGATTGAACAAAACCAACCAATATATTTTCATGGACCAAAAGGACAACTGCCTGGTTGACCTCCGGGTGACCGGTAAGGCTTTTTTCTATTTCAGCCAGTTCAATACGGTAGCCAGACAACTTAATCTGACTGTCCAGGCGCCCGACAAGAGCCAAGTTGCCGTCCTCTCGCCAATAGGCGATATCGCCAGTGCGATAGCGCTTTTCGCCCGACGGCCCATGTCGAAAACTCTGGGCTGTAAGTTCGGGCTCACCCACGTATCCCAATCCAACTTGTATCCCTTCAATCCAGAGATGCCCGTTTACCCCTTTCGGCAGCGGCTGGTCATCATCGTCGAGGACCAGCATTCGGCAACCCGGTGCCGAACTGCCAATATGTACATCGTTATCTTTGATGTCGGTATAGGTGACATCAATGGCGGCCTCTGTCGGACCGTACAAGTTCTGCAACTCACACTGGCCAGAAAAATAGGCGCGGAATGCCTCCGCATGGGAGGGCAGCAAGTGTTCTCCGCTACAGATGCAAATTCGCAACCCCCCTTCGTTGTTCCTACCTGACAAGTAGTCAAGCCACAACGCAAGCATTGTCGGAACAAAATGCGCGATGGTTACCTTATGCTCCCATATCATTCGGGTGATCTTGTCAGGGATTTTCTCATCCCCGGCGGCTAAAATTACGATTTTACCTCCACACAGCAGTGGAGACAAAATTTCCCACACAGATACGTCAAAGGTAAGTGGTGTTTTTTGTATAAAAACGTCGCTCGAACCGAATGAAAACTGCTGATGCATCCAACGCAAGCGATTGTTGATGGCTTCGTGGCTGATCAATGCCCCTTTTGGTTTACCGGTGCTTCCGGAGGTAAAAATCAGATAGGCCGGCGCGGTTGGATCGATTGTCGGCAGACTGATAGAGGTCAGCTCAGGTTTTTTTGGTGCTGATGCTTGCCATTTGTCGATATTGAGGACATTGACGTCTCCATGTAAGCCGCGACTATCCGCATCGCATATCACAAGTTTTGCCCCGGCAATGTGCAATATCTCGTTTCTTCGCACGACCGGAAGCTTGCTTTCGATAGGCAGGTACACTCCGCCAGCCAGCAAGGTAGCCAGACAGCTGATCCCCGAGTTGGCTCCGCGGGGTACCATAGTGGCAACTACGTCACCCTCCCCGATAGCATGGGCGGAGCGCAAATGCAAAGCCAGCGCCCGCACACGGCTAAGAAAATCACCGGCGCTTAGCGGAGACTTAATGTCGTACGCGTGCACGATCAAATCATGGGTCGGCTGATGTGCAAGTTGCTGTGTTATCGCATCCAGATACAAGGGAGCAGCCGTTGCTAATTCGAACTTAGCACTGCCCAGAGTCGGGTCGATTACAGCCTCCCTTGCCAGTTTCATTACGTCGCTTACATCCCCCGACATGCGCTGGTTCAATAATTCCAATATAGACAAGAACGTGTTAAAAAACGATTGAACATGAGGTTCGTGTCGCCGGTCAGCTTCGATGACACAGTAAAACTTGTTGTGTTGGACCAGCATATTAAAGTGCAGATCATACACCGATTCTTTCATGTAATTCGCAATGGGATGAATTCTTAAACCGCGCCAACCCACAGTTTCAGGGATCCCGCAGATAAGCTTGCCGATACCAGTCTCCTGTTCTTTAAAGGGTACCCTGTGGAAGGCATACACAGTGTTGTTGAACAGGTTGCCGATGACAACTTCGTCTGTGCCGCCTGTTAACGGCAACAAATCTGAGATGGGAAATGACTGGTGGCACAAAATATCGGTCAGATAGGCGGCCTTTTTTCTCACATAATCCGCAACAACAATGCCATCGGCAATATTGCTTTTGCTTGGGACAATATTCGCGAACATACCCACACAATCTGCAAAGCTATGGTGGGGACGGTTCGCCAGCGCTAGGCTGTATCCTATGTTGCGGGAACAGTTGTATAGAGAAAGCGCCAATTCATAGGCCACTATAAAAATGCTGTTTTGGGTGACGGCCAGCGCTTGCGCCTGCTTATGAACCTGTTGGCAGAGTCTTGCCGGAAGCTCGAAACACTGTGTCACAGGTAAGATGTGCACGTCATGTCCGGTTTGCACCGGAGCACCTTGAGTCGGCTGTTGGGCAAGCCAGAATTCTTTGTCCTTCTCGAATGCTGCACTTGACAGGTAATCTGCATACCATTGTTGATACTGCGAATAGTCTACAATATTTCGGCTTGTGCTGCCCCTGTTTGCATGAGGTGTAAGCGCCTCCAAAAATGCGTTCAAATAGATTGCCAGCGACCAGAAATCACAGATAGCGTGATGGAAGGCAAACAGGACATAAAACTCCTGGTTGTCTGTCTGGAAAACCTCCATGTGGTGATTTTGTCCGCCCTGCTGTTTCGCTATCGCCTGTACCTGTTGATCGAGCAGCTCCTTCATATTGATATCTTGTTCAGTCTTCTTATCAACATACTGAAAACTAACAGCCATTCCCGAGTCATACACCAACTCGAACTGCTCGTGTTTTTTCCTAAAGTGACTCTGTAAAATAGGAAAGGATGTGACCAAGTCTGTAAAACTCTGCTCGAATAAGGATTGATTTAACGGACCACGAATGGCGAGCGTGCGAAACAAATAGCCTGCTCCGCGGCCAGACACTTCGTCAGCCATCAACATGTCGACAACGTTGCGTGGTAACGGCACGTCCTTGTTTTCCCGGACCGCAGATATGCTGTTTGTCGAATAAGTGGGTACCGCTTTGATCAACTCGTCCAGATCACCTACAGATAAACCGGACATGAGCTGTTTTAGGTCAATCACTATCCCCAATGTAGATTCAATTTTGTGTTGTAACTGGATAAATTCAACAGAGCTCAATCCGAGACTATGCAGCTTGACCCCGGTCGATGGGACAAAATCTTCTACCCTCAGTAAATCGCACAATATCGCTGCCAACCAGTCAGAACAGCGCTCGTCATCAGCAGCTTCAACGGCTTTCCCGGTATCCAGCTCAACGACGTCAAGTATGCTGAAACCCTTCTGATTAAATTGCCGATTACACTGTATTCGCTGAAGTTTTCCGCTGCTGGTTACCGGCATACGCTCTTTGACAAAATACACTTTGGTCAGTAACACATCATGTTCAAAAGCCAGTTGTTCAGCCAGCTGCATTGCCTCAGCCTTAGTGTCCAGCTCATCCAACTGTGCCGGCTTGATACTTATTAGGAGCGAAACTGTGTCATCGAGATTATCGATCACCGCACAGCTGCCGACGGAATGTTGATTGTAAGGTAAGCAATGTCGAGCACTGGATTCCAGCTCGTGGAAAAAGACTTTTTGACCTCTGAGCTTGAAGGCTTCGTTCAGCCTGCCGGTGACGTAGAGTTCACCCTGAAATGTCAGGCCCAAATCTCCTGTGGCGAAGAACCCTTTTTGCGGTATAGACGCAATCTGTCGCTGAAACGCTTGTTGACAAATCTGGCCGTCACGCCAGTAGCCGAGAGCCATGCTAGGTCCACTGAGCCATATCTCGCCGATTTCGCCTTCAGGCATCACTGTTTCAGTCTCAGGATCGACAATTTGCGCATCCATACCCGATTGCGCTGCCCCACAACTTACCGGCGGCTCGGATATCCGCCATTGTTCGGCGGGTGATTTAATATCCAGTGCACGAGCACGCTCTTGTAACAGGGGTTTGTTTCTGGTAACTACCAGCGTACTTTCGGCCATGCCATAAGCCGGTACAAATGAACAAGGCAGGAAACCATGGGCCTGGTACTTATCTATAAACTTATGCACAACCTGCATACGAATTGGCTCAGCCCCACAAAACGCAGTCGTCCAGCTCGATAGATCAAACTTGTCAGTGGCTGACAAACGCAAATCGGCCAATTGGGCAAATCCGAAATTTGGCCCGCCACTTGTCGTCGCTTTGTATTTCGACACGGCCTGCAACCAACGAATGGGTTTTTGCGCAAAAGCCAACGGAGACATAAGGACTGAAGTCGCACCCAATGAGGCAGGTAATAGCAACCCACTGACGAGTCCCTGGTCATGATACATAGGCAACCAACTCACAAACACAGAATGCTCAGATTGTGCAAAGCTTTCTGCCAGCAGCCGGGTTTGATGGCTCAAATTATGGTGGGTAATCACCACCCCTTTTGGAGTACTAGTTGAGCCCGAAGTAAATTGTAAGTAAGCAACAGCTTGTGGATTCATCCTGCTGGCTGCATAGTAACCGGTATGCTTTTCATGCTCGACAACAAGTTCAGTAATATCACCCGTCAATGCACCTGCATCATTTATTCTCGATGCCTGCCGCTCATTGACGATAAGCAACTTTGCATCGGTTGACACCATTACGGCGCGCAGGCGGTCGATCTTTTTAGGATTAAAAGTGTCGTCCATCGGAACAACAATGATTCCGGCATAAATGCAGGCGAAAAAATACTGCACAAACTCTATGCCGGTCGGCAGCATCATAATGACCCGGTTCCCTTCGGCTAAATGATGCTCATGCACAAGGTTAAATGCAATTTGCTGTATCTCTATAGCCAGCTTGCCAAAGCTGACTACAGACTCTTCCTGCTCCCCTTTGTGCAAATAAACGAAAGCGGGTTTGTCACCGAGAGCCTCCCAGATGACGAGCATATCCGCTACGAAATTGCCGGCATTATTACTTTTAGCATCGTTCACTTTGATAAACCGTTGAGCAAATTTAAATTTCCTTTTCTTATTGCACCAACACCTAAGCTTTAGTGTCGTACATCACATTTTATCTGTTGCAATACCCGCGTTGACACGCTCAGCCTCCAACCAAAAAATGTTGGAACTGCCATGGGTCTCGGCTATCATCCTTGCCAGTACTTTCGGTTTCGACCAGGTTAGGTGTCCAGTCGCTAAATGTCTGGAACATGGGCGTGATATAGGGTTCCGCTATCGCCAGCATCTTTTGATAAGGTAACGACTCCGTTTCGCAGTATCCTGCTCTAGGGTTGTTCAAGCACCAAACGATAGCAGCGACCACGCCGCCGATCACTTGCACGGTTGTCGCATTGTGCCCTGGAACCACTTCCCGTGACCGTTCGATATCAACGCGGGAACCATACCAGAATGCTCGCTTGTCGTGCCCCAACAACAACACCCCCAACTCATCTGCCCCTGCAACTATATCATTTTTCATGACTTTTATTTTCGCCGGAGGCTCAGAATCTCCCATCATATACTCGTGCAAGCTAACAAAAGCATCTGGCGCTGGCAGATAGGCGAATTTTACGGTCGGACGATATATAACCTCTGTACCTTCATACAAAGTGAAGTAGTCGCTCAACGTAACGCACTCACTGTGTGGCATCAGGTAACCATGGATTTGCCCTGCCTGGGGAAGCCACGATTTAACGAATATTTCTCCCCCGCACCGGTGGAAGTACAGCGAATTTCCCGGGCCTTCCTGATGTTGTTTGGCATATCTAGGTAGCTGACTTTCATGCGTCCCCCAGCCTATTTCGACCGGAGAATCGGCTTCATCCATGTAAGCGACCGGACTCCAGGTATTCCTGAATTCACCGACCAGTTTAGGAGCCCCTTCAACCTGACTGTCCCGTTCACTGATGTGGATCACTTTTACCGAAGCTTTTTTGGCTAACGCCGCCCATTGCTGTCTATTTTCTGGGATCTGCTCCAAAATACCTAGATTCTTCGACAATTCCACCAATGCAGCTTTGGCAAAATGATTGACAATTCCGGGATTGGCACCGTGGTTAGTGATGGCAGTAGGACTGTCAGAAGACCAGTCTTTGCTGACCTCTCTGGCCCTGTCATGCAAAGCGTACAGCGTCTGGTGCTGCATATCTTCGACATTATCGACCTGTTCTTCATCCCATATTTCAAAACTGCTATCGACATACATCATTCCCTTGGCATGTACCAACTCCATCAGGTTGATTGAGTCGACTGAACAGGTCAAATTCACAAACAAGCCATCTTTCGTCAAATAGTTATCCAGCTCATTCACGAAGTTACTTTTGGTCAATTTCCGACAAATAGCGTAACAAAATCCTTTCTTTTGAATTGCTTCGATGTCCTCAATACCAGCCTCTCCAGGCTCTATGACGGTAATATTGCCAGGAGGACACTTTATATGTCTGTCGATCACATCAACTAAACATCGAGCAATTGTCCCTAATCCTAGGATAACTATTTTATTGTTAAAGCTTACGACTTGTTCCATTTTTTATGTCCAACATAGCCTAGTTAATGTTTCCATGCCTACAACCCATCTCGAAATTAGGTAAAAACGCTCTCAGACACTTGCTCCTCAACCAAGATAACTTGTTTTACCTTACCTTCTTCAATGACTACAACTTTTTCTGCACAATTATAATACATGTCATCATGACTGATAACAATTACAACCTTATTTAGATCTTTCAGTTCTTTTAAAATATCATGGTAAAAAAACTTCTTGAAGATAGGATCCTGGTCTGCTGCCCACTCATCAAATACATAGATGTCAGCATCATCCAAAAATGAAATTAATAATGCGAGTCTTTTTCTTTGACCATCAGACAATGCTAAAGAAGAAAACCTGCCATTCTCAATTTTGACAACTTTATTTAATTGCAACTTTGCCAAGTAGTGGTCAGCGGCAACTTTTCTTTCTTCATTTAGGCCGATCAAAATTTCATCAAAAAGATAATAATCATTAAAAATAGCCGTTACTTGGTTGCGATATGACTCTATATTCCCGCTGTTAATTTGCGTGTTATCCAAGTATATAGAGCCTTGTTCTGCCAGGTAATGACTGGTGATCAGCTTGCTTAGTGTGGATTTGCCTGAACCGTTTCCTCCGACAATAAATGTAATCTCACCTTTACTAAATGAAAGATCAAACGGACCAACTGAAAATCCATATTCATTTCCTGCATAGGTGTATTTGATATTTTTTAACGAGAGAGTATTCCATTGAGGTAGTTGAACAATGTTATCGCTAATATTTTCATCAGGTAACCCCACAATCATTTCGTTAATTTTTCTGACGGATATATTCGCTATTTTCAAACTCGGGATTGTTTCAAGCAGCACCGCAACGGGTTCATTAATATAAATTAAAACCATTATTATGCCGATAAGTTCCAGCTGACTGACTGAATAATGATTTACATAAACAAAAGCAACGCATCCAAGAATAAAATATCCAAGTATATTCCCATAATTAACTGCTGCACTTTGTACTGTGGCTCCGGTTTTACTTGCTTGGCAAACATCATGCTCAATTTTACTCAATACATTACCAAAGAAATTGTTACGCTTTGTCCGTTTAAGCTTCAGCTCTTTGATGCCAAATATTGTTCCGTGAATAGCATCATATAAATCGTCCACTTTTTGACGGGCAATATTGAAGTAGTAATTGCCAACAAAGGCCATTAGAAGATAGGTAAAGGCCCCGAAAGCGATGGATCCAATCACCAAGGTAAACAAATGTTCATTCAAGTAATACAGCAAACCCAGCATACTGAGAAGTGTGACACCGCTTACCAACAGGTTAGGAAATACTTCCGCCCCCTCAATGACCCTTTCGATATCGTAGGTCATAGTCGCATTGATCTTTGAAAACCCTATCGACTCGAGTTTATCCACCGGTGCCCTGAGTACACATTGGTATAACTTGAGCCTCAGCTTGGATGCCAAATCCATGGTCAATCTGACTAGAATGATCTGAGATAATGTGCGGGTTAAAAATACAAAAAGGCACAAGCCCACAAACAGCAGTGCAAACTTGGCATCGGAAACTTCAAATCCGGCTATCGTATAGTTCTGCTCGTTAACCACTTCCAAATGAGAATGCTCAATAGTAAAGCTGTTCAACAAAACAGGGATCAGCAAGGCGTAACAGATCCCGGAAAGAATGCCGAACAAAAGCGATAAAAACAGTTTGTTTGGTGCCAGCTCATTAAATATGTCTATCAACTTCACCGGCTTTCTCCTTTTCCGGTACATGCAATGCAGTCGTCCGTAGTATAATAGCCACCGTTGCTGAACAACTGTATAGCGTCATCAAAATTCGAGCTGGTGACATTGCCGGACTGCCCGGTAGAGTTTATATACAGGTGTCGCACCTGGTTATTGCCAAGCTGTATCACCTGCCTCAAACTCGAGCCAAAGGTGGCGAGGAATCCTTCATTCAAATTAAATCGGCCGTCCACGGCGTTGACGCTGTTTGGCGAACCGCCACTGGGAACCCGGCGTTCAAATACTGTGCCGAGCCCTTTCATCTGGCTTAATGGCTTGTGGCTAAGGTAGACGCTTTGCAGCTTGCCCCAGTGCCATTGGTCGAGATCGTTACCGAAATACTTTTCAAGTTCCCGGATTGTCGTGGTCAACGATGTACGTTTTACATCTTCACAATTTTCGCGGGTTTGGGTTGATACGTCGTCGCACCAAGCGTCGTCAGAACCTGACAAGACATTGATCAGTTTGTCGTTGGATATGGAATCCAACAAAGTATCTATGCCATCACCCAAGTTACGCTGCAGCCGGAAAGTGTGCAGTTCGTCTTCGAACACCTGTCTTTTGATGTTCGGCAACCACATGAAATAAATGCTCGCTGCAATACTGTTTCTATCTGCAAAGCCATCCCATTCGCGCAGATGCCCCATCGCCTCGGAAAACCTGTCGTTTGCCATTGTCGGAATCAGCAGGTGCGGCAACAGTTTCAAAGCCTCAAGATCCAAAACATCCTGTTGGAATACCAATTGGTCCTCCAGGGTAAGTAGTTGCTTGGACGACACTTTGTTTTCAATGAGCTGTGTAATACGTTGAGCACGAGCAACCGGAGCCCAGTCTGCAGAGACGAAATAAGGATAATCTTCCGGTAACATATTGTTGTTTGCCGATACGATGTACCCCCGCTTCGGATTGAATTCCTGTGGCATCAAAGGTTTAGGTATCATGCCTTGCCATTGAGCCTTAGCCTCCCATCCGGGCATGGGGTATTGACCCTGACCTTTGCCGCGTACTGGAATATCCCCCGCGCCGAGATAACCGATATTGTCGGCATCATCCATGTACAGCATATTCATTGCGGGCGCAGACAAGACGCTTAAGGCACTGACAAATTCCTGCCAATTCCGTGCGTAATTCAACCGATAAAAGGCTTCATAGGATCTGTCGTTGGTATTCGACCCTGTCCAGCGAAGTGACAGCGGCCTATCCCCACGGTTGATCACATCGCTAATGATTGGACCGTTCATTGTTTGTCGTACCCGAACCTTCACAGGCGCATATTGTTCTCGCATCGAAGACGGAAAATCGGCTTTGACGTGAAAGATTTCAAGCCTTTCCTCAAACACCCGCCATTCGTTTTTAAATCTGTATTCTTTTGGGTTATTCGGGTTAACTTGCTCAAAATACAGATCCTGTGTATCGGCCATCATATTTGTCGCTGCCCAGGCAATGTGCCGATTTTTGCCCAGCATCACAATCGGCAGACCGACCAGTGTTGCTCCGGACGCTGCCAGCCTCTCCCCCTTAATACTGACCATGTACCAAGGAGAAGGTAACTGCAGACCCAGATGAGGATCACTAGCCAAGGTAGTCAACCCTTCAGCCATATACCGTCTTGCTATAACCCAAGCATTACTTCCGACAAAATCATTGTTGAACATCCATTGTTTTTCGAGGTCCGTTGCGAACGCAGACAGTTGCAAAGCCACATCCAAACTTTCGCTCTGTTGTTGTGCTCCCAGCAAGAACTGCTGTTGCTGACTGTCTAACACTTCTTTGACCAGCAAATTGTCCAGTTCTTTTCGGTAGTTACCGGCGGAATTCAATGCAAAAAATTTGATCCAGGCCAGCGAGTCCGCAGGTGTCCAGGGCTGTGGAGCAACATCCAGCAATTTAAACTCTGCAGGTAGCTCTACACCCTGTTCGAGCCAGTAATTAATCCCCTTGGCATAAAACTCCAGCGACTGACGGGCCTTGTTATCCAGGGTCGCCAAAGATTGCTGGGCGGTTTCATGGAGTCCGAGCGTTCTGACGAAGATATCGAAAGGTAAGGCTTCCTTACCCATCACTTCACTTAGCCGACCCTGTATCGTCCTTCTTTGCACTTCAAGTTGCCACAACCTGTCTTGAGCATGAGCATACCCTATGGCAAAAAAAGCATCATTATCCGTGTTCGCTTCAATAGTTAAATAACCATGCCCATCGCGCCGCAATGTGACCGGAGCACTTAATACTTGAGTCTCAAGCCTTTGCTCCGGTAACGGCAGTGCCCCCTTAAAATAACCGTATAACCAAGCGGTTAACAGAACCACAGGCAAGATAACAAAGCCTAAGAACCGAATTGCCATGCCAGCATCATTCCTTATCCATTCTTAATTTGGTTCCGGGTAGGTTGAACATTCCTGCCGTGTAAAAACTCTTCCATTACCGTTTTTAGTGTGTCGAACAACGACTGCTTCAGCTCACGCTTCAGGTCATTCCCATCAATTTTTATTGTCAGTTGGTCGCCTCTTCCAAAGAAGCAAACGCTAATAAATGGAAAGCCGCTGAACCTGTCATCGGCACATTTTGTTTCGAAGTACTCATGGGGGTGTGAAAGCGGAGAAGAAGAAGTTGTCCCAGTGTCCTGCTCATCAATATAATTGACCTCCAGTTCTACCGGGTAACGGCTTGAGCTTTTGCCGAACCAAGATGCTACCAGATTTCGGCAGCCTGGATACAAATAGTAGAGCAAGTAGTAAGACAGGACTTTATGATTCAGCCTGGCATTTCTTAACATCGTCTTGGTCAGGAGCTTGAACCCCCATTCGCAAAGTGGCAGCAGTTTTCTTACCAGTCGAGGCCACTTCTTTTGTTCAATCAAATACAGGGTAAGCGCTTCCTCACAATGCTTGTGCCGCATACCTTTGTCGAACTGCTCCTTCACGCTAGCCAGTGTCCGAGTGAATTTATCGTCATCGGAAAATTCAGGCAGAAGATAAAGTTCTCGATATGCTGGCCCCACCATTCGTTTTTTGGGTAGCTCAGTGCGGGTATTGAACAAGGCGGTTACGGCAAAATTTGATTGGCCGGACAACCTGTGCATTGCAACCGACACCAAGCCAACAAGTCCCAGATACTTGGTCATGCCATACTCGTTCAATTTCGCGAATATAGCGTTGACATCAAGGTAGCTCAAATCCCCCGAGAAACTGGTGATATCATCGTGCTCCTCAATCAACCACTTGGCAGACAACCAAAGGGGGTCAGCTTGAGCAAACAATGCCGTCCAATAGCTTACAGACTGCTGATACTTATCATATTGCTGTTTCCGTAACAATTCTTCTTCAAGGTATTGCTCAAATTGATAGGGTTCATCCATCTGTATTTCATTCATTTCCATCCCTGCAGAGCGATATCGATATAAATACAGCATCTCGGAAGTAATAATCTGCATTGAAGTTGCGTCAGCACACAAATGCGGTACCAACAAGAACAACAGGTACTTTTGTTCTGCCAGCCTAAAGAAACCAACCTGGACCATAGGCAAATTTGCAATTACGTCTGAGTCGTATACTTGTTCGAGCTGTTGTGAAATTCTCACTTGTTGCTCTTCTTGGGCGTAGGCGGTCAGGTCCCACTTTTGTAAAGTTACCGGGCACCTTGCCACCGGTTTCTGGAAAGGCAAAAACCGATGTTGTCTCAACCAAAAAACATTATGCTTGCATAGAACTTGGTTGACACATTCTTCCAACATGTCGACATCCATTGCTTGATTAATCTCGACGAAAAAATCCAGCAGGTATTGCTCACGGCTTAGGCGGTTTAGGAGCCAAAAGTCCAGTTGGGTTTCACTCAAGGGAAGCCAATTTACCGCCTGTGTCATGCCAGAATTCCTTTTAGCCTGTCCCTTGATGGCCAGTTCTGCATTGCCTATATTGCTCACGGCGCTTTCTGCCCCTTTCTTTTTGTGTACACCCGATATGGGCGTTGACTTATGGGGTGAAAGTCCTCTGTAGGAAGATCACCGTTTAACTGAGATATTGTTATTTATCGATAACTACTAGGACTCATTGACCTTTGCTATTCAAAAAATTCCCGCATCACATACAGCACGCCAGAGCCAGTGTACTGGCGTAATTCCTAGCCAGTTGATTGTATCGCCCGATAATGCTTCAACCGGGCAAACACGTTCTCTGCGAGACTTGTATCAACACTAATCAATATCGTCGTTACCAATCTTCGAGTTACTTTTGCTCGGAATTATGGGTGCGCCGTGCTTTTTTTCGCAAAAACTCAGCTACTTTTTCGCAATCATAGCCACGGGCAGCGATAATATATTCGTCATCAGGCAGCTGCTCAAGTAACTCTATGGCTACTTTGTTACGCCAGTCACGATAAAATTTATCGGCAAGCCACAGCTATCCACTGCCATATGGATTTTCGTTGTGTTACCACCGCGACTTTTTCCTATCGCTTCTTTATCTTCCGAGCGAGTACCGGTAGCATATTAATGCGTTTTAACGATGCTTCCGTCAACAAATTCTCACTCCAAATCAATATGTTGCCTAATCTCTGTCAAGAGATGCATTAATATGCTTTTTTAGACCACAGATTAAACCGGCGGTAAATGGCGCTCCAATCGCCAAACACTGCAGGTACATCACGGCATGGGCAACCTACACGCATTCTGTACAAAATACTTTCGAAAGTACTTCTGTGTTTTGACTTGTCATACACCCAGCCAGTTGTGTGCATTAAGCTGATTAGCTTTTACCAGCAGGGCAAGACTACGAACGTTTTTTGAATAATTTCAACTCGTTATTTGAGCATTGATTAATTCGAAACAGACATATTTAGTTCCGTCCTTTACATCAGTTAGAACCATTGCCAAACAGTTTGAATAAAAAACAAACACTCATGCTCTCCCCCTGCTTTGACCAATACTCATCTGTTAACATTGTTCTTGGCATGATGGGTTGTCATGATTAGTTTTTGCCGAAAGTATTTATACCAGCCCATCATGCTGTCTCATCATCCATCGCGAAAGATCAAAAAGCCCTAAGAGGTTTGAGACCTCCGACTACCCGATTTCATGCAGCTATTCATTTTTGAAATATACCAATGGGATAACAAGTTTCCATATAAAATCTTCCCTGCGATTCGTATAAGCCTTGTGACGCTGCTTCAGTAGACGAGAAATGGGTCAAGACCAAATCGGCAGCCTGGGTAAAAAAGGCCTGTTGCCGTGCCGGATCGCTGTTGTCGGCTGCGTGCCTTTGCCAAGCATTTCGCAACAAGGTAGTGATGTCCTGACTGTAACTAGGTTCGCTGACCATGTTGCCACACAGTTGAAAACCCAATTCTTGCATTTGCTGATGCAACACCTGGATAGGTGGCCAATAATAGGAAACTGCTGGGAAGAAACGAGCCAGAAGATCAGCAATGGAATTTCTCACTTCGCATGCCATGACACTACCGCTTTCGAACTGAATCACCAACAAACCATTTTTCTTCAAACTGTCGTAAGCGTTTTTGGCGATCACAGCTTGTGTGGATGCATCGTTGTAGTGATTAACCATCCTCATCGTGATCAGATCTACATCATGCCCCTGATATTCTTCCAGGTTTGCCAGTACCCCGGAGATGCCCTTGTTCCTGGCCTGGTCAATGAAATTGCCGTTGCCGTCAACAACTGCAGCTGCGCATTGGAAACCCAGTTCACCAAGACGCTTTTGCACTTTGCTGGCCAACAACCCCTGCCCCCCGCCTAAATCAAGGTAATTGACGGATTGGGGTAATGCGTCGAGGTAGGGAACAATACCGGATTTAACAAACAAATCCGCTTCTTCGTGTGAATTGAAAAACGGATGATCGCTTTCCAAATCAATGCCACTGTCAATGTCTTTTAACACACCAGCAGATAGGGGTTTGAACGACCCTTCCATTGTTACTCCTGTTGTTATCGCTGTATCAACCATTGACCAGGCTTTAGTCTGGCAGCTGCGCAGGATTTGCAGCGGCTCGCGATGTATATTGCTGATTCATGGCCTCTTTGAGGCTCCTCGGCCGCATATCGGTCCACACAGTGGCGATAAGTGCGAGGCATTCATCTTTACTCCCTTGCATGCCATCGGGTTTCCACCCCAGCGGAATTTCTTTTGCTTTGGGCCATATCGAGTACTGCCCCTCGTCATTAACAACAACTATGAAGGTTGCTTGTTGTGGCTCAGAATTCATTGTTTCTGTGTTCCTTGGTTAGTGTTCTTTTCAGTCAACCAGCTCGGCTATCAACTCCAGCTGCTTAACCCACGCTTGATTTGCGCTGACCAGTTCTACCATGCCGCGTAACCTTGGTGACAACATTACGGCCTGAAGGTCGAGTTCTATGTTATACCTTTCGTGTATCCTGCTCAGAATTTGAAGGGCTTGTAGCGACGAGCCTCCCAGATGGAAGAAGTTGTCCTCCAGTTCGATTTCATCCCGTTGTAACACCTCCTGCCAAACCGCTGACAAGGCAAGTTCGACAATATTGTTCGTCTCTGCAAAAGCATCACTTGCAAGAGTAAGAGGGAAGTCTTCTTTAACGAGGTATGACGCTTGCTCTTCTTCCTCTTGCTGAACTTGTTGATGCCACGCCGACTCCTGTGTGGCCAACTGCCTAAGTTGGTTACAATAATCAGCGAACATCTGATCAAGCATCTGGTCATCGAATACTTCATCCATAGTGTCCCACACGAGTATGAGCGCACCATTGCGTGTGTGCAACTGGTGGTCGAACAGGATCTGTGGTGTCTGGGTGACGGCAAAAACCGTGTTACCACTGAGCTCTAGTTTACTGTGATCAAACAAGTGTTCATCTTCCATAATCCCTAGAGCACTGGTGAAGACGATAGGCATGGATGACAGCCCACCTTTGTGTTTCGAAAGTTCCCTCATCACCTCAATACCACTGAACAAGCCATGATCCTTTCCTTCTAGAATCCGGCTACAAGTTTCCCCAATCTGATCGATTAGGGTCAGCCCAGGCTGATGTTCGCATTCCAAAAGCAGGGTCGAAGTAAAATTACCAACTAACCAATTTTCTTGTGGATGCACTCCCGGGCGATTGTACTCGGTGAGGTTCAGGGTGAACGACTTGTTCAAACTAGCTTTACGCAATGTATTGGCAAAAACCGTAACAAGTAGGCTGTTTTGCGTCATGCCAATTTTCTTCACTCGATTCTGTAGACGTCGCCACAATGCAGCATCAATTTCGGCCTTGCGGCGCACAAACCGCACATTGCTCAACTGACTGATGTGTTTGGCCATCGGCAGCATTGGTGCATTGAGCATGTTAGGAATCTTTTCCAACCAATAGGTCTGGGCCCGGTTAAACTCTTTTGAATTACATCTTTGTTGGTTGAACTGAATAAAATCTCTAAAACTGATTTCCAGTTCTTGCAATTGATCAGCCTGATCCATGTAAAGCCGGAATAGATCATGCACTATGATATTGGCACTCCAGGTATCCGCCACGATCAAATCGAAGCTGACATGAATCCGCACCACATCCTCACCATGCCTGGTATATCGAACACTGACGTTTGGCCATTGTGTTGGATCATTGACCATGTGTGACAATTCGAAACGGGTGGACTCCAGCATATCCTGCTGTTTAGATAGATCGTGTTGCCGTATGTCCTTGCCTTCCAGCTTGTACAAAGGAACATCCCGCAACACCCGCTGTGTTGTATTGTTCACCACGATACTGCGCAGCATATGGTGGCGTCGAATAAGAGCATTGATTGCATTTTCAAATTTGCCCAAATCAATCCGCATATAGTCGATTTCAAAGTAAGAATTGGCGGATACCGTCTTGCCCTTATCTTGAAACAGTACTCCAAGTAAATAGGAGCGTTGCATTTCAGACAGAGGGAAAGGCTCAAACACCTCTGCCAGTTGACCAGCAAACTTAGGGGGGACGTCATGCCCAACACCTTTCAGCCCTTCAAACATCCCCGCAAATTCTTCCAACACGGCGTGATCATACAAATCTTTCAGTCTTATATCCTGACCAAGCTCTGTTCGCAGCTGTGACACCATCTGCGTGGCTTTCAAGGAATCCCCCCCCAAGGCAAAGAAATTCACGCCAACAGTGTCAATATCAATTTTAAGTATCTGGCTCCATAATGACGCAACCATGTGTTCCACTGCCGATACAGGAGGCCTGGCTGATGGAATAAGACTGATCTTGTCTTTCAATTGCTCATTCAATTTGTCACGGTCGATTTTACCATTGACGGATTTCGGAAATTGCTCGACACTCCTGTAGTAACTGGGAACCAAATAATCCGGCAGTAAACGCCGAAGATGTTCTGCATACTCTTCTGAATCAAACTCATGGGCTGCACTGTTGGGTTCCTGCGTGATCTGGTAATGCAGAATCTGCTCGGCACTGAGGCTACCACCATTGAAATTCTGCAACATCTGCCAATTCGAAGAGAGGGGATGTGGCAGGTTTTGCCCTATTGGGCACATGCCAATAGAAAATTCCTCAGCTAATTCCATCAGGTATTGAGCAAAGACACCGGAAGCCAACCAGCCTGTTTGAATTGTGCAATTGGCGTCTGGATCTTGGTGCAGAAACAGTCTAAACTCATGCACAGGTTCAGATTCTGGTAGATCGAGCAACACTTTGCTTTGATGGTCAAACACATAATGTCTGTCATCCACATAATCATGTATGTGTTCTGGGAGCACGACCGCAATGCCCATTGCGTCTACGATGTAAGAGCGTAACCAATCATTTGATCCACTATCTGTTTGCAACCCGACCCAGGCCAAAGGAGTACAGGTTTCACTCCACAACAACTCGGAAGGGACAGAGCGAGTGTCGATGCTGGATGACAAGGATAACACTCTCGCCTGACAGTCCAACAACCCAGCCATATACCCAGCCTCTTGGTGGATAAACTTTTCTGACCAGTCACCATAAAGAGGTGCTATCTTTTCAGGTTCCCCAATGAGCCATACCCCAATTTTCTGGTCGTCTGGTTGCTTCAGCCCAACTCTGTGTAGCTGCCCGCTCTTCGCATCCAGCCTATAATAGCCCGGCTCAACCTCCGATCCTTCAATCACAGAAACGGACACCAATGCACTTACGGCATAACTATGACCTGCTGAAGGGTAACGATATTTATGTAAAGGAAAGCCATCAATATGCAACGCCACCAGACAGGACAACCAACGCTGCAAGACGGGAGAATCAATGACGGCCTGGCCGTGCTGTTTTTTTCCGGTCTCTTGCAGGGCATACTTTGATGCAGCTCCCAACCAGGCATTAAGCTGTTTACTTCTCAAACTCCTGCCTTTGAACTCCCGATAACTTTGTCTGCGCAGGTAGTCCGAAGTCTGCTCTGTGGCAACTCGTTGCAGGTCCAGAGAAACACTCTGCTGCTCACCTGTTTGCGCTGTCGCACGTTGAATTTTGAATTTCAACCTCTCTATCGGATTTTGAAGTACGTTATCGCCCAAAACGGAGTAAGGAATGTTGTCCAGAGTTGATGCACTGTCCTGGACGATCATATGAGCAACCAACTTATTGTTATCCAGCAAAGTCACTATTGAATCTTTGACAAGAGGGTGACTTCCCAGAGCTTTCTCAATTTCCCCCAGCTCGATCCTGTAGCCGTTCAGTTTGACCTGGTTGTCCTCACGTCCCAGAAACTCGATATTGCCATCATCCATAAAACGCCCTAAATCGCCAGTTTTGTACAACCGCTCATCGGTTTGTGCAGAGAGGATGAATTGTTGCTCGGTCAGTGTTTGATTTCCAAGGTAGCCCTGAGCGACCCCCACCCCTGCGATGTATATGTTGCCGGTTTTCCACGTAGGGCAAACATGAAGGGATTCATCCAGAACCATCACTTGTTGACCCGGCAAAGACTTACCGTATGGAATACTGACCCATTCTTCACGGACATGATCGACGGGGAAATAAATAGACCAGATGGAGGCTTCTGTTGCGCCGCCCAGACTAACGACATCTGCATTCAGATAGCGGGATTTAAATCTGTTAGGCAATTCCAATGGTATCCAGTCACCGCTTAGTAAACACAATCGCAACGACTTCGCTTCACACTTGGCGTTGCTGTCCAATAACAATTGCGCCAAGGCTGGTACGGTATTCCAAATACTGATGTTGTATTTTTCGAGCAGGTCGGACCAGGTCCAGGGCTGGGTGGTCACCTTATCCTCGGGCATTATGACCGTACCGCCACACGCAAGTAACCCCCAAATATCGTAAACCGACAGGTCAAAACACAATGAAGATACACATAAGCTGTTGTCATTGTGATCAACATTAAACAGCTGATTGATGCTTTGGATAGTATTCACAGCACCACGATGATCAATCATGACGCCCTTGGGTTGTCCTGTCGTTCCTGACGTATAGATGACATAAGCCAGATCAGTGGGTGTCACTGCTGCCAGCTGTTCAAGCGCCAACGGCGAGTCATTCGGTTGACCAACCCTGACCACCCTGGCCAGGGATTCACCAAGTGCCACGTTTGCTGCCTGACATATAATGACAGGTGTCGGTGCGGAATTGACGATGAGTTTGAGCCTTTCCTCCGGCCATTGAGGGTCAAGAGGAATATACGCAGCGCCCGCCAAAGTGACTCCCATCATAGCGACAGGGACGTCCCAGTCTTTATTCATCAATAACGCGACAAAATTACCCTTACCAATACCCAATTCTTGCAACTGCCGGGCGAGGCACAAAGATTCTTCCACAAAAGTCCGGTAATCTAATGACCTGCTTGCCGACACGACCGCAGTGTGATTCGGGTACATCTCAGCACTTTTCAGCACAGAATCAAACAGACGCATGCCGTCCGGAAAAACAGCTAAATCGCGAGATAACTTTGTGGACGAGTCTTTTCGATTCGCTACATGATCATTGAGCCAGCAGAACGTGCTAGTGTTCCAATTCGCAGGTTCCTGACTGAGTAAATTGATGTACTTGCAATAGCTGTCGAATACGAGATCAATAAGGCCATCTGGGAATATAGCTTCAACCACATCCCAGTTAATTACCAAATCTTCCCCATCTTCAGCCACCTGAAAATCGAGCCACACTTGGGAAGACTGGGTGACGCTGTAACTCATATTTCCATGCAATCGGTTTGCACTCTCTTTCCCACCGCTGCTTTTAGGGAGCCCAAGTACACTAGTGAAGACAATGGGAAACAAATGACCGCGCCCGCCCTTAGAGGAGGCGATGTCGCGCATAACGTCCACACCACCATAAAAGGAGTGAGCCAGATCGCTCATCATAAGACTGTGTACATCAAGCAGGGATTGCTCAAATGTGTACTGCTTGTTGTACCTAAAATGATGCAGAAGCGAGGACGTAAAGTCTCCTACGACCCTACTGATGTCTTTATGCCAGGGCATCCTATTGAACTGCGTCAGGTTTATGGTGAATTCATCTCCCCTAGCCCAATAACCAAGCACATTACTAAAAGTAGTCAGCAGGAAAGAAGTAGGTGACACAGACAACGTCAACAGTCGCTGCTTAATGCTTTGCCACTTTTCTGCCTCAAGCTTGTACGGCTTGCGAACAAATTCAGACTTTGATCTTTTGTTGGCGTTTGCCCTCAACGGCAGCTGCGGACCTTGCGGTAATGTGTTAATTCGCTTCTGCCAGTACACTTTAGATGCATCAAACTGGCCGACATCCTGCTGCTCCTGGAAAGCTACAACATAATCGCGAAATGTGATGCCTATGTCTGCGAGCATTTCATTTGGATGACTGTAAAGATAGCCCAACTCATTCATTAGCAATTGTGAGCTGAATAGATCAATCATGATCATCTGGAATTGAAAGTGGATCTTAAACCTTTTTTCATTCAATTGGCTGGCAGCCACAGAGAACATCGGCCACTTAGTTAGTTCCACCACCTGCTGAACCTGGTCATGACGAATTCGCATCAAGCGCTGCGGCAGCAACGATTCTGGACAATCCCTTAAATTATGCCGTTCGACAGAGTAGAAGGGCACTTTCTCCAATACTCTCTGCTTCCCTTCAGGTGTCACCACGGCACGCAACATGGGGTGCCGTTCAATCAGGGTGTTCAGTTTCGCTTCAAACAAGGCCAAATCCAGATTCTCATAATCCATTTCAAAATAAACGGAAGTAGAAACGTCACCCGTTTGATAGAGGCTGTTTGCCCCTAACCAATAGGCCTGCTGCATGGGCAGGAGTGCAAATTCTTCGAACTGACGATGTGGCGCAAATGCAATCTCATACATTTCATTGCAAGGGTTATTACCGCGCCAACCACAACCTTCTATTTTTTGACAAACACAATAAGGGGTGGGATTTTCCAGAAAATCGCTTAACGTGATTGGCGTTGCCAGACCCCTGTTCATGCTGTACAACAATTCGGTGGCGATGAGGGAATGTCCTCCTACCGCAAAAAAGTTGTCATGAAGTTTTATTTCTTGATGTCCCAGCTTGTCCTGCCACAGCGCAAGACATTCAGCTTGTAGCGGCGAAAGCTCCTCTCTTGCCGTACTTGTGAGTAAATAGGGTGTCCAGTCTACATGCTGCCTGAGCAATTTTCCTGAGCTCGAACGGGGTATCTCAGAAACAAAATGCCACTGATTCGGCACCATATAGTCCGGTAGAACCTTAGTGGCAAAAGCATACAACTCATTGCGCAGCTCAATGTCACCCGGCTCCTCGGGTACCACGGCCACTTCAACACAGAGCATCTCTGTGGAAGACGCAAAGCAGACTACTTCCCGAATTCTCGGGTGCTTTTGTAGATGGTTCTCCACTTCATTCGGATGGAATCTGTTACCTCTGACTTTCAACATGTTGTCCAAACGGCCAATATATTCCAGCTGTCCAAGTGCATTAATTCTTCCCAAATCGCCTGACTTGAACAGCTTTTCAGCGTTGCCAGTCAGTTTCGGACAGGGCAGAAAGCGTTGGTTGTCCGGCGATGTATCATCAAGGTAACCTAATGCCACACCCGCACCCTGGATGCAAATTTCACCTACCGCTCCTTTAGGAACAGGCTGTTGCTGTTGGTCGAGCACATAAACAGTGGTATGAGTCAAGGGAGTACCAATGACGGAATGTCGAAACGGATCTGAGCTAACAGTACAATAGGTGACATCGGCGGAGACTTCGGTACTGCCATATATATTCACCACCTGAGCAGTTTTGACCTGTTGCTCGATCAGCTGTACAAGACGTTCGTCGAGCACTTCTCCGCTGCACACTATGAACCGCAGGCACTGAATTCTATTCATACAGTCTGGGGCTTTCAGCAATGCACTCAGGAGAGAAGGTACCAAAGTGATATGAGAGATGCGGTTTGTTTCAATTGCTTTTGCCAATGCAAGCGTGTCAGGCAGCATTCGTTCATCGAATAGGTAACTGGTGGCACCGGATAGCAGAGGTACAAATATTTCAGCGAGTGAATCAACAAAGTTAACAGAGGTTTTCTGAAGTACATTGCAACTTGGCGACAGCGGAAAGTGTTTGAATTGCCAGGCAACCCTGTTAAGTAGCCCTCGGTTACTGGCACGGACTGCCTTGGGCTTCCCGGATGAGCCTGATGTAAACAACAACGCAATTTCATCATCCAAGGTCGCCGCCAGGTATTCCCCTTCACTGAAGTCCGTCTGACTGACACAATCTGGGACAGGAGGTATACTGTTGATGGTGTCAAAATCAATGATTTTTCCTCCGAAATCGAAGCCGATAGCCTTATTGGTCAAGCGCAACAACACATCAATTTCGGCAACCTCAAGTCGCTGTGTGATAACCTCATCAGGAAGAGAATCCGCGAAGGGGACGTAGCTAGCCCGTAACCGATTGACAGCCAACATCGAGGCAATAAACCCCGCGCTGCGATTGCCAAACAACCCGATACGCATCCCTGGATAGCAATCTACCTCCTGTTTGATGGCCAGATAGACTCGATTAACCAATCCCAACAGTTGCCTATAAGAGAGCTGTGTTTCGTCCTGGACCAGCACGAGGTGATCGGGTAAAGCATCACATTGGTGCTGAAATCCGGCGTACAGTGACGAGTGCGGCAAAGAAACATCGTCCCCTTGCAGAAAGTGATTTGCGGTGTCAGATACACGGCCTAGAGTGCCCAAAGCTACCTGCATGTCATTAGCAACTTCCTGAGCAATCTGACACATCAGCTTACCCAATGTGTTGATCGTCTCAGTGTGGTAGCTCTTACTGCAATACTCAAACGACAACGACAATTTGTCGCCATCTTCTGTCACTGAAGCGGTCAAGTCATATTTGGTTGGGGCTGTATTCAAACGCAAGGGAGAAACCATCAGCTCTTCACCCACCTTTTTCACAACTGTGGTCGAATTTTGGTAGAGGAAGTGCAGGTTTATATCCAGCGGTTTTTTTAACTTTGTCGCCTCATTACTTTTAAATAATTCGAATGGGCATACGCCGTCATTTAAGATCAAGGACACACCCCTGGACACCTGAGACTGAAAGTCAGAAAACAGCAGCATCGGGTCAAGCGTAAACTTAAGAGGTGCCTGGTTGATCAAACAGCCGATCAACCCTGACCAAGCTCCCTTATCCCTGTTACCAATAGCCATTGGAATAAAAAACTCCCGCTCACCGGAATAGCGGTGTACGGTAAGGGCAAAAATGCTGAACATGGCCGAGAATAAGCTTCCACCATGTGCGATCGCTGCTTTTTGCAGTTTATGCTTAATATCGCCTTCGAGCGTAAAGAATTGCTTCTTTCCGGCTTTGCCTATGTCCTCTCGATTCACCCGATAGTCATGTGCGATGGAGGCGCAGTTTGAGTCTGCAATGTATTCCGACAACTGTTCCAGTTTCTTATTCCAACGAGCATTGTCTGCAAGCATTGAATTGACGTAATGGGCATACTGGTCGAAGTCCGGCTTTGCACGGGAAAAGTGTCCTTCGTAGTAATGTTCGAGCAGCTCGCTGAGCAGAATTTCCTGTGACCAGGCATCTGAAATCAAATGATGGATGACGATGACAAACACACTCTGCTGCTCTTTCATCTTGATAAGAGCAAAACGGAGCAGGTTTTCTTGTTCTAGATCAAACGGAGCAACTCTGATTGCCTCGATCAGTTTTATAAGCTGTAAACTTCTTTGCTTGGGTCTCAGCGCAGACAAATCATGCTTGTCGATGCAAGCTCCATCGTCCTTGCCGCACTGTTGATATACTCGTCCCTGATGTTCACTGAATCTGAGTCTCAAGGTCTGGTGGCGTGCCATTAAGGCATCCAAGCTTTTTTTCAACTTGGCTTCACAAAATTGACCTTCAATATTGACGACAATGGGAGAGTTGTAGATTCCGACGCCTTTACTTAACTTTTCTTTCAGCCAAATACTTTCTTGCAAGGGAGTTAGAGGAAGTCTGGCTTCAGTTGTGTATATGTCCATTTTTCGACCCATTATAATGATAAGTCCTTCGTCAAGTTTAAGCGTTCAGCCTGCACTCATCGCACAGCGCAATCAGTTAATTTCAAGCAACTTTGTTGTTATTTAAGGAATTCGGCAATCCGGTAATAACCATCGTAGATCCAATTTTTAAATCTACCGGGCGTGATTCTCAGTAGATACCAGACCAAGGTTCTTCGACTGATGAAGTTCCTAGCAAACGGTATATCCCACATGATGGAAACACTGCAGGCATAAGCCTTGTCAATAATTGAAACCTGGTGGCACCACTGCGCCGGAATGAACAGGATCTCCTTTTCATTGAGCATCAATTCAACTTTTTCGGCCATGGCCTCTGCCGCGCGGGGGTACATAGCAAAATCAGGTTCGTCTACGTCCACTCGGCAAACCCATGGCTCCATTTGAGAAAAAAATGGAAAAGGGTAGAGATTCTTGTGATGTCGGCTTGGAAACAATGTGACTTTCTTACTTCCATAAAGTTGGCACAATGTGCTGTCACCTTCATCGCTGTGCAATGGCTCGATATGCCCTATTGGACCGAGCCATAGGTGGCAGTTAATGTTCTGCCACATTCTCTTGGTAAGGCCGCAAGCATTGGACAAGCGTTTTATATTCGAGCCTATACTGTCGAAAAGTCCGTGTTCCTTATCCAGCACCACTTGGCTCATGTATATGTCATTTAAACTGGCTTCGCCGCTGTTTAGCGCGTCAACATAGTCTTCGAATTTCATCTTATAGAGCTGTGAATAAGCTGTCCAACTGTGCTTGGCAATATTGCGGTTTTCTCCAAACTCCCTCACCCGATATTCATTGCCTTGCAACCAAGGAGCCAGATACTCCACAGACCATTCGGACACTCCATCAAACGCGCCGGTGATGATGACCGGGTAACCGGCTTTCCGGTATTGCCTGAAAAATGCTTTCGGCTCGATATCTTTTATATCGACCCTGGCAATTTCGCCATTTTGCAGAACTTTACTCATGTTTATTCCTTCCCGTGGCCTTAGCTCATCAATTGCATAAATCTTTGACGATGCGCTCGGCATCCCTGTGAACATGGCCAATACTCTGTGCGTCGATGAAGGTCCCTGCGACCAGTGGACCCATAGCATAGGCACGGCAGGCTCCACCTGGCACACGACTTATGAGACGGCAGTTATCAGGCTTTACCTGCATACCGCTGAACGTCTGCTGTGCATTACCGAATGACTGCGGTACGATGATGCCGTCTCTTATCATCTGCTGCACAAGTGACGAGGGGCTGTGATATAAATTAGTGTCAAATCCGGTTGCATTAATAACGGCCGCGACATTCCCTGCCGAGGTCATCGGATTTCCGGGTCGGCCATTTGTGCCAGGGACTACGACTTCCAGATAGCCGGCCAGAATCAACGCATCAATGCGGCTCGCATTGACTAGAGCCATAGGCATCGCTGAATTGTAATATAAAGACCGTATGCGTTGCTCAAACTGCAACTTATCTTGCGGGTTCAGCCTCGCACTAAGCTCGCTTACCATGGGCAGTGTTCCGAATAAAATTCGTTGATAGCCAAGAGGCTTTGCATGCTCGTATTGCACAGGTGCACGGTCATTTCCGAGTACCGAATCTATGTCTTGTTTCAACACATGATGAGGATGCCCCTGATGCCCGTCACGCAACCACTGGATGAATTGTGATACTGCACACTGGCGTTCATCGAAGGCTGTAATGTTCCCGGATGCCAGTTCCAGCATGACTAGCCGTATTAGGTCTTGCAACTTGATATAGTTTCCTTGTGGTAAGGACTCGAGCATGGCCTGCACCTTCCCCCAGGTGAGATATTTTCCTTTGAAAGCGTCAGGTTCTTTGCCCCATACTTTGGGAAGGAAACCGTCTCTGGTATGCCAGTTTATCGTATACTGACGATCCGAAACGTATGTCAGAGTACCATTGATTAGTGCAAACTGACCCAAAGACTCTGCAACCCCGCAGACCGCATCGACTGCTGTAAGGTAACCACCGACAACAGCAATCTTGTTCTCATGTTCATTGTGTTGTAACGCTTCCTCCACCTGCGCCACCATGGGCATGAACGGCCAAGTAGAGAAGCAGGGAGCTGCTAGACCCAGTTTGCGCTCTGTATAGGCAGAGTATCCTAGTGCCAAAACCAGGTTATGTGCTGAGCTTGGGGTACCTTCCTCACTGGAGATTTGCCAAAGCTCCGTTTGTTGGCGAATAATTGATACTCGCTGGTAAACAACCTCGACATGCACTTTCTGTGCATGTAAATGGTTGATCAACGCCTGAAAACGGGGATGCTCTTCAGCACCAAATTTCCCTCTGGGATATGCGTTAGCCAAACTGGAAAGGTGGATCGCATGATTCTGCTTTGCATCCCACGCCAAGCCAGCACCAAGCTGCGCCGCATCGGAAAAAACCACGACATTGAACGCTTCACCTGGCAGCTTACCGAGAGCCCGAGCTTGTGCGAGAGACATCAATAGTGCCTTGGCTGATTGGCCAGCACCAACGATGGCCAAATCCCATACTGGCATTGACTTCATTCGGGCAATGCCTCCTCTGAACAAATATGGTTGTCGATGCATTCAGCCAATTGGGCGATCGTGGTGTATCGCAACAAATCAACTAACGCTAGGTCGAGCTTGAAGACTTCATTGAGTCTGATCACCAATCGTGAGAACAATAAAGAGTGGCCGCCAATCAGGTAAAAATTGTCGTGAATACTGATGGCGTTGCTTTTAAGCAATTCCTGCCAGACAACCAGGATGCGTTTTTCCGAGTCGGTGCGCGGTGCCTTAAATTCTACGGAATTGGCTTTAGTGATGAAGGAGCGTATCTCCTCTGTGTCTACTTTTCCGTTGCGGTTTAAAGGAATGGAATGGATTTTCATGATGGTAGAAGGAATCAGGTAATAGGGTAGCTCCTGTTGCAAGCTTGCACGGATGCTTGCTTCATCAACGCCATCGCTATGCAGTTGTGCCTGAAATACCACAAACAAAACATCCTGCTCATGTTGACGCAGCACCACTGCATAGGCCTGCTCTACGCCGCGGCAGGACTCAACCGCTGCGGTTATCTCATTCAGATCCAATCTGTAACCGTTGACTTTTATCTGCCTGTTTTGCCGTCCTAGGAATTCAAACGTGCCATTTGGTAGTTGGCGTACCCTGTCTCCCGTTTTGTACCAGCCATTTGCCCCTTGCCGTGTGTCTCCGGCAGGTAAAAAAGATTGCGCGGTTAATTCAGGGTCATTACAGTACCCTTGGAAAAGCCCCCTACCGGTGACACATAGCTGGCCCTCCAACCCCGTTGCCACATCTTTGCCTTGGTGATCAACAACCTTACATGTATACCCTTGCAACGGCCGCCCAATAGGCACTCCACCTTCATACCTATTGTTTCCGACACGGTGGGCGGTCGTATGAATACAGGCTTCGGCGGGACCATATACATTCAATACTTCGCATTTGACATCTGACAGGGCAGCTTGAAGTTCCGCGGTAAATTGTTCACCACCAACCACCAGCACTCTCAGACCTTCCAACGTATCGCTGCCACCATCCCGGAGTAAAATCCTAAGCAAGCTGGGGGTTACCTGCAAGACAGTTGCTCGCCGTTCTTGTAGTAAAGCTTGGAGGCTGACAATATCATCGGGTACCGTAGTTTGATTCAACAACAATCTGGATCCGCTCAGGAGGGGCAACAAGGCTTCCCACACAAAGGCATCAAAACCGCAATTGGTTCTCAATACAACTCGGTCGTTTGATGACAGCTTTACCCACTGTTGAAAGGATTTCAACTGCAGGGCGATTGCCCCATGATCTATCATCACCGATTTAGGTTGTCCGGTTGAGCCGGAAGTAAATATTTTGTACGCCAGAGTGTCGGCTGAAATATCCACAGGAGACAAATGTGATTGGCTCTCAGTCAGCTCTGTCAACAGCACAGGTTTGATATCAGCGTCAATATCAAGCACGTGTTCAGCGATGTACCAACTGGCCCCAGCGTCATTCACCAGCTGGCTCACTCGTTTTACGGGCATTGGTAGGGCAACGTTGACAAAATCGGCACCTACTTGCATGACTGCCAAGATAGCGACGATAAGCTCGACACTGTGTGGCAGGCACACGGTCACAGTTTCATTTTTACCGACACCGCAACGTTGCAGTCCAGCAGCAAAATTACAGACTTTCTGCGACAGCTGTTGATAGGTTACCACTGTCAGCTCAGATTCTATTGCGGGCAAGTGTGCAAATTGCTCTGCCGCCGCGAAAAACTGCTGATGAACAGGAATAAAGATACGGGATGAGGAATCCTGTTTGTCGACAACTGCAACTTCCTGCACGCCATCCTCAAGCTTCAGTGAAGCTGTTATCGCGATTGGTGACGACACCAACTGCTGAAGAAGTTGCTGCATGTAATTTGCGAGTAATGACAATGCATCCTGGCCCAAATAGCGAGTACACCCCAACCACCGTATTAAGCGATTGTCGACGATGTTCACGACAAGGTCACTCAAGCCGTGAGATTCGGCCGGTAAACCATCAGTCTTTCCAACTTTATCAAGCAACAGACTGGAATGGCTGAATAGTGACGGTATCTCTCGCACATCAGAAAAGTCAAAGCATTCCCGCCATTCACACGCCTCCGTCAGCGCGTCTTCGATGTCTTTGATATTCTGAATGAAGGGTGCTTTTTCATTGATATTAATCGCAACAGGCACAACCGGATCGCAGGGACTGATGAAGCCCTTCAGATCGTCCTCTTCGCGTCCATCTACTCGAACATAGGTCAAGAAGTTCGATTCAAGGCCGATCCTAGCCTGTAACAAGGCCCAGCAACTTAAGAACAAGGCAACATGGCTTACCCTGTGTTTCGAAACGTAGGCGTTAATCGCCCCCAGGAGCGATTGCGGAAGCGCCTGAATAAATTCCTGCACCTCACCGGTTGAAGCCGCTGTCTCCGGTATATTGTTGCGCCAAGGAATAGATTGCGCATTTCTACCTTTACGCAACTGCATCTTCCAAAATTGCTGTCCAATTTGCGCCTCTTCGAGCTCAAGAATATCCTGTTGCCACCTCACATATTCATCCAAACTCATGGTGTTGTCTGATTGCTCATCTGCAACCTGGGATGCTAGATGCCGGTTGTTGATATCGGCTTGTACCTTGCGCAAAAAGATATCCATTCCCTTTGGATCAGTTAACCAAGGTGAAAACACAGCTGTGATCTTAATCACTCCTTCTCCGGTTAAGTGCACATCAATCACGGCGTCGTGGGAACAATTTTCGCTGGACAACAAGGACTTTAATCCCGCTACGGAACTGCAGTGTTCACCTTTAGTGGCGGTTACCTGTGCCTGGCCACTTTGGACCAGGACACAGTCTGACGCCTGCCTGACCCTTTGCAGTTGCCACTTCTCTGTTGTTTGGTGCAAGATATAGAGAAAAGCATCGGTGGATTCAACCTCCGCAGCAACCAAGCTACATATGTCTGCAACATCAAGTGATGTGTCCAGACTCACCTCGGCTACAACGAAATGTCTGAGCCTTCTTGTTTGTTTTGCCCTCGTGAGCTCCCCCTGCTGCTGTGGCAGTATTACTTTATCATTCATGTGCATACGTTTACTTCTCGATCTTGATTAATATCCATATCTTTCCATGCAATCGGTTTTGCCATGGCTAGGTATAATTCGCGCTCACCTTCAAACGGCTCTCTTGCATGGGCCATACTCAAATTGTCAAAAATGAGAACGTCACCAGGCTGCCACTGTACGCTGATTGCGTTCTGTTCATATAGGCCCTTTATTAACTCCATCGTTGGCACATCAATGGTTTGACCATCTCCATAGCACGTATCAAAAGGAAACCGCATTTGTGCCAGCGTACCCATCGATTGTCGGTATTCATTTGGAATAGACAAATGATGAAAAAACAGGGTGTGATTCAACCACAACGCTTTCCCTGTATCTGGGTGCTTGGCAACACAAGGACGTTTCTGACGCGTTCTGACGTGGCCATCATCGGTTACCTGTAACTCGATGTTTTCCTGGTTGCAGTAGCGCTTAAGCTCGTTCAGGCTGGTTACTGACAGGCTCTGTTGCCAAGATAGCCCTGTATGCAGTAGATAATTTCGCTCATAGATATAGCCGGATTGGAGAAACCGGTTTAACAACGCTTCAGGGAACTGCTGCAGAATATCCGCACAAGAAGAGAGCCGGGTGCAGCCGCCATAAGGCGCAGCCTGCACGCAAAGCATGAAAATAAACTGGGGTACATGGTTCTGATATGAACATTCGTTATGAAATTCAATGGTATATTCATTGGGATATTCTGTTGACGTAAACACCCCCTGGCCAAGATGAGTGCGAGGGGACGTTTCCTCCTGGTTGTCGAATGGGACTTCACCAAAAGAGCGTACCACTAAGGGTAAAACGTTTGACGATTCGACTCGAAACCCTCTTAATAACACTGCACCATGGTTTGCCAATATGTCTCTTAGTTCGTCTTTAAAGTTGGCTACCAATGACATAATTGAAGACGCTCGATTGTGTGACTGGAGCGTTGCCACTTGTCCATTTTGTATCGTCAAACCAGCGATATCTGTCAACACAGGGCTTTTTCCCGTCGGGCTTTCTTCGCGTCCGCAACCTTTCTTAGCTTTGTTTTTCCAACTAACCATAATGCTGTTTATCCATGCCTCGTTTGAGCCTTGTGCTCTTGCGTTGAAAACGTCGCCGTTGTTCTCGGTGCCCCTCATCTAAAGCCGTGCAGAAAATTGCATACCCTGTTTCCAAGCTGGTATCGGGAGCATAAACCCATGTTTCCAGCAGTTTGGTGAAAAGGTCGATAATTTCCTGGATAGTTCGTTCAAAATAACGATCCTTCCGATAAATCAACTCTGCAATCAATCCATTGTTTTGGTTGGTGAAATACAGAGTTAAGGGCACATTGGTGCTCACAGGTGGAAAAAATAACGCGTCCGTCACCGTCAGTTTATCCATGGAGAAGCGGCTATGTGGATTGTTATGAAAACCAAACAGCGCTGAGAAAAGTAACTCGTCTGAAGCACCTTTGTCGCGCAGGTTGGCGACCAGCACACTTTGGGGAAGCGCCTTGTTCTGCATGCCATTGTTGATGACGCTTCGGGTCACACTCAGGGCCTGACTGAAGCTCATCTGCAGATTGTAGGAAAAGCTCAGCGGTAAGCGATTCACAAACAAACCAACCACCTGTTCTAGCCCCACTCTGTCACGCATGGTGACGTCCGTACCGACACAAAAACTGTCGTTCTCCAAACACTGGGACTGCCGGTAAAACGTGATGAGGGTATTGAACACAGTGAACAGCACACAATATAACGACACACTTTGTTGCATGGCAAGTGCCGAGGCTTTCTCGTGCAGCTCCTCAGCCAGTGTAAAATGATTTACACTGGCCAGCCCATATGGGTCGCTTGTCTCTATATCGAACGGCACAAGCACTGCCTGGCGATTTGCTGTCTGTTGGTGCCAATACGTTTCGGCGGCTCGCGCTCTGTCGGATTGCAAAAACCTTTGTTCGTCCAATACAAATTGTTGGTAGCTGACGCTGGTTTCAGGAAGTTGTGCCGCCGGATCCGATTTGGCGAGTTCGTAGGCATGACAATAGTCCTTTACCAGAATGGCAAACGACCATCCGTCGGAGCAAATATGGTGCCTGACCATCACCAACAGCCAATGATTGTCATGGAGGTTGCACAGGTGTATTCGCAACAGCAGTCCGCCGCCCAAGTCGAATGACCTACGGGCTAGCCTGCGGCAAAATTCCTTTACCACAGTAGGGTTGGCCCCTTCCTCCGACTGGAGGTATGGCCAGCTTTCCCAATGTAGAGGGGAATTTGACGTTTTGAAGACTGTTTGGCTGGATTCACCGCTGCTAGCATCGTAAGTAAACTTGGTCCTCAGTGAAGGATGGCGCTGCAACAGGCTCACTGCTGCCAGCTCGGCTGCGTCCAAGTCCAATTCCCCTTGCAGGATGACGGCGCTGCACAAATTAAATTGACAGCCCTGTGGGTCGGAAAGCGCAATAGGTAAAATCTCCTGCTGCGCATAGGACAAGGGAAAACTGTCGGTTGCTTTATCGACATGGATACTCGAAACCTGCACTAGTTCCATCAATGCCGGTTTGTATGCTTTGATCTGTTGCAGCAAGCACTCATCCATCTGGCATTTGTCACCATGTAAAAGCAGTTTCCCGTCTTTACAAGACAGTCGAAGTCCTCGTTGAAGCAACTCTTTTATTAACGCTTTCGGCGTCATATCTCTTGCGTCACAAAGTTGTCCACCGCTAATTCTGAAACCGGCTTGCCCCTCAGGCAGCGAACATCTTCGATAAAGTCAGCCAACTCTCCAAATGTAGTAGTGTCCATCAATTTTGTGAGGGTCAACTCGACCAAAAAAGTCTCCTTAACCCGTGCGATCAGGCGTAAAGCCAACAAGGAGTCACCACCCACCAAATAAAAATCATCCTCCAGACTGGATAGTGGTAACCCTAACAATTCAGTCCAAATCTCTGACAGTTTCGACTGGACCTCCCCCTCAGCACTTAGCGTGCGTGCTGAAGGCTGTTGCGTTTCCAGACGCAGGCCAATTCTGTCTATATGCTCCGCATAATCGGTGTAATTGGTGGATTGCTGTTTTGACAACAATTGATTGAGGTCTTGCGGCGTAATCACTGCTTCTTGAGTCTCGCGCACCAAAGCTTGTCCCAAAGCGAGCATGGCATCGTCTGTTTTGATGCTGGCTATCCAGTCCGCAGCCAATGTAAAAGTGTCCGTACCCGTTTGCGAACCGGCGACAGCTCGCCCTTGTGCATATTTGTCCGAAAACGTTTGCTGAGCATCGACCCACATCCCTGACTCACTCCAATCAGTCCAGTTGACGCACAACGTGTTTTCACCACAGGAATTCAAGTATCTCGCAAAGGCATTCAGGTAATCATTAGCGATGATATAGCCTGCTTCTCCAAACTTTACTTTGTAAAGCACGGTGCCCAATGACGAATAAAAGATTTGCTTTTTCGGCCTCAACTTACTGAATGCCTGTACGGTATGATGCAGACCGACCGTTTTATTCTGAATAGCTTGTGCTAGGTTCGATTTGGTTCGGCTTCTCAATATTCCGCCGGTATCGATCGAGCCTGCCAAATGGAATACATAGTCCAGGCCGTCATAGTGACAACCGATCTCTTCGACCGCCTTTTTGACACTTACCTGCTCTGTAATATCTACGCGATAGAGGGCAAGAGAATGGGCCCGGCTTGCAATATTCTTCAACAGCCCGGCATGATGTTCTGGCAAACTCGCATCATCTGTGACAATCAGTCCAGGGCTGATGAAGCCATCCTGGAAGTGTTGGTTTCTGTGCAATATGCACACATCGACCTGGTAATGAGCCGTCAGATAGTTTGTCATAGCTAGGCCGATTCCACCCAAACCACCAATCACCACGATACGCGCACCGTTAAAATCAAACGGCTCGGGAGGACGCGCGATATTGTTGCTAAGATGGTATGTCTGCTGCCAGACTCTCCCGCCCCGAAGCGCCACTGCACATTCGAAATCAGACGTCAAAATGTTTTGCAGGGGAGCTGGGGGGGTCTGGCCGATTTCCATCGGCAGATCGACGTGCTGCGTTACAACATGGGGATACTCAATAGAAACTGACTTTAAAAGCCCGGCACTCAAGGCATGACCGGGGACCAGTGTTTCATTTCCGACCACGTTGAACAAGCCCTTGCTTATCAAACTGAGTCGATATCCATTGTTCGGCTGAAGCTTATCCAAAATCTGAACCAAGTCAAACAGGCCCCCTAGGCCCCTGTCTATCCAACAGGCCTTGTCAAACGTCAGATTCTCCGTACCATCGTTCTGCAAAGACTGATCGATATTTACAGCATGAATGACATGACTGACACTGCCATCGGTTTGTATCGCAGACCGCAGGATATGCTTGAGATCTTCGGTACCGGAGAGGATAAATTCGTTGTCGGCCAACGGACCCAGTTCAGCCGTTGATGCCTGCCCATATGCATTATTTTCGTCAACCATAAACAGCCAGAGTGGATCGCACATACGGGAGAGTGAAGCATCAAGCATTTGTTGAGCGCTTCTTGAATCGACGCACACTACGACACTCGTTCGTCCACTTGGTGCCACCGTCGGAGTCAATTCAATACTCTGCCATTGTGGTGAATACAACCATTGAGATGGATCGTCATTAATGCCCAGCCATTGCTCCTGTCGGTTAATATTATCTCTGCTCAGATGGGCGGCATCCTGTGCCAAGGCAGGCTGAATATTCGCGCAGTCGACCCGTTTGCTAATCCATAAAACCGAGCTGGATTCTGTCAACTCCTGCCTGTCACCCACCAGATGCCAGTGCTCGGCATGATCGGCCAAAAACTGCCCATATTCGGCTTGACTCCACAATGTACGCTTGGTACCGACATGCCATGGGCCCCACCATTGGTCATAAATTCCCCATACGGTATTGTGAGATGGATCTGCAGACAGCAAGTCAATTTGACATAAATAACCTTGTTTATTGAGTAAGTTGTGTAGGTTGTTGAATGACTGACGCGGATTGCTTGCCAGATGAAACACATTTAGGCCTATGATCACATCAAATTCCCGGTCAACAAAGCCTTGCTCCTCAGGGCTGAGATTGATGTCGTACAAACAGGTGCTGATATAGTGCAGCCCAAGTCGCTCTGCTTTGGATTGGGCACTGTGTATAAACACCGGACTCACATCAGTTACACAATAGTGTGCCAGCCTGCCAGGCTCGACTGAATCAGCGACCTCCTTCGTCAGCATCAGATGTCCACAACCGATCTCCATTATCTTGAGGGGCCGCCCCAGTTCATGGGCAAGTCCGTTGATAAAAGCCGCAAGCCTGCGACTTTGAAGTGTATAAGCCTCACTATATTCGGACACGGATTCCAAGGCGTCGGCAAACTGCACCTTTTCGAGCACCTGTGTCAACTGGGACTGAGCACCGTCAACCATCGTTATCGCCGGGTACTGTGCCACGAGGTTCGCGATCAATGCGATATACTTAACCTGCTTTGGAAACGCCTGTTCAAACTGCTGCCTGATGGCGGCCAGTTCAGCCTCACTGTGCGTTTTTTTCACAACAAAACTATCAGCCTGCTGTTTCAGGTAACCACTGGCCACCAACAAAGATAAACAATACTCCAGAACAGGCTCATACCGCGGTCCTATTGCCCACAGCTCACGCAGCTGAACTTTACTGAAACTTTCGGATAGTGAGCAAGATTGCAGCATCTGCATCCAAAGCGCCGCTATATATTGTCGGCCTAAGCCTTGCCAAATTCCCAGCTGCTCAGCCGAAAATGCCCGCGTGCCCATTTCTACTTGCTGTAAAGCGTCCAATCCCGTTGGTGAGATCTTACCGCCGCTGTTTTGCAGACTGTACTTAAATTCTCCTACGTTGCTTATCCAGTAGTGATTCTTGCTGAAACAATACCCTGGTAAGTTTACCTTTCGCGCAGTGTATCCTGGCAGGAGCCCCTGCCAGTCAAGGTCAACTCCGCTCTCCCACAGGTGAATGAGTATATGCACTAGAGTCTCACTGGTAGTCACTCTCTGATGCTCGGCAGGCGTTAACAAGCGGCTGCAGCACACATTGATGAAGTGCTTTGATTGCCTTGAAGATAGGGTGAGAATGCTATTTTTAGCAATATGTGTTTGGAGCAGATCCATCAGGCTATGGTGTTGTGCTTCCGTCGCCAGTGAGGGCCACCAGAGGCTAGTTGCCGGAAATTCACCATACAATTGCAGTTGCTCAAGTAAAGACTGCCACCTTCCCGACGCCCTCATCAGGCGATTAAACTCAATTTCATCAAACAGTGTCATAAGAGACAGCTCACCCGTTGAATGACCTTCGCATTTCGCGTCTGCCACTTCATCAATGACCTGAAGCAAAAATGTTGAGCTCACCACACCAGCAAGATAGGCTGCAATAAAATCGGAAAAACCGAACCCGCGAAGGGTCACAATTGCCACATGCGCGTTCGTCAAATACTCTACAACCGCTCCCATCAACGCGGCAGAAGCTGCTAAAGCACCTTTTAAGCGTGCTTTAGCCTCATTGGCTTTCAAGGCTTTATCGATACTGTCAAATGATGAGAACCCCAATGCTATAAGTTGCTGCTGCAGGGTGTCCTTAAGCGGGCTGCTACCTGCCCTTAGTTCGTCGAGCACTTCGGAAATACCCCCGATTTCGAGGCCTGACAAACACAACATGAGTTGGCTGGCATTCTCGGGTTGAAGACTAAACGACTGGACTGTTACCATTTCCAACTGACGTTTCAGGTCAGCGTAATCACCGGCATGCAACACAACACGATGTTTGAATGCCGTTTTGCTGTTAGCCAGGCTAAAGGCAAAATCACTTATTTCGGGCAGGTCCCCTGCGCTGATGTATTCCAACAAGCTGGCACAATAGTTCTTTAAAGACAGAGGATCCTTGGCCGATAGTGGAAAGACAGTCGGCCAGGTTTTATTCCCCGTGCGTGTGACAGGCTTTGGCTCGCGATAAGACTGTAATAATAGAAATGCATTTGTTCCTCCCATTCCCAAAGAATTTACCGCCGTGGTAAGCGGCCTGTGGAACGGGAGCACGTGATGTCGATTTGCAACCCGAAACGGTGTTTGGGTGAAATCGATCTGTGAATTTAGCGTTGTGGCGTTGGGTTGAATGGGCACTTCAGAGTGCTTTGTTATCAGTACACTTTTAATGAAACCTGCGATACCTGAAGCGGCATCAAGGTGCCCTATGTTGGCCTTCACAGAGCCGAGGAATGTACGCTGTTTCTCACAACTGGTCTGGTTAAATACCTGGCTGAGGGCAGCAACTTCGATGGGGTCACCGAGTTTAGTTCCCGTACCATGAGCCTCAACATAATCAATTTGATCAGCTGTCAACTGAGCCATGGATATTGCGGTGTCCACAGCAGCTACCTGCCCGTCCTTGGACGGCACCGTATAACCCACTTTGCGATTGCCATCATTACTGCACCCGCTTCCCACTATCACACTGTATATTGTGTCGCCGTCACGAACGGCATCCTCCAGCCTTTTCAGCAATACCAGGCCAACACCATTGCCTCCAACAGTACCGCTGCTTCCTTCAGCAAACGGACAACACCTCCCGTCTTTCGAATACACACCGCCGTCAACGTATTGATAACCTAGTTTTTGCGGCAGCAGGATTGAAGCGCCGCCTGCCAACGTCGCATCACATTGGTAGGTTAACAGTGACATATAAGCCTGATGAACAGCCACCAGTGAACTGGAACAGCCACTGCCGACATTCATTGCAGGTCCGGTCAAACCTAATTTATATGCTATTGTGGTGGCAACATGATCCTTGTCGTTGCGCAGTAAAAATGACAATCCACCGTGTTGTTCGATGGCGGAATTCGACGACAATAAATTGTTATACAGGTAAGTACTCAGACTCACGCCCAGGTACACACCAATATTCCCGTGGAAATCTCCCGGCCTGCAATTCCCGTCCTCAAGCGCATGCCAGGCACACTCCAGCGAGAGTCGCAACTGGGGATCCATCAGAGCAGCTTCTTTGGGTGAATAGCCGAAAAAAGGTGCATCGAACGCCGATACGTCTTCCAGCGCTGCGCTAGCGGATACCCAGTTTTCCTCTTGAGCCACTGATTTTGCGAACCGGCTGTACTCCCTTTCCGACACATCGAAGGATTTGATTTGTGAACCTCCTCCACAAATCAATTCCCAAAATTTTTCCACATTTTCGGCACCAGGGAACCGGCAAGCCATACCAACAACTGCCACCATGTTCTCACTCATGCATCCGTCTCCTCATTATTTGTCCGATACGCCCGATGGCCTGGCGCTGCTTACTACCTCGGTGTACTTTTTGTCCGTCGACCACATCGACCTCTCCCGTCAGTCGTAAGGAAATCAATTCTGCCATATCTCTGACAGTAGGTGAGGCAAATATGTCTATGATGGGAATGCTCAGGTTGAATGCCTGCTCCAGTAGCTCTTTGAGTTCAAGTAGCTGCATTGAACCACCGCCAGCTTCAAAGAAATTGTCATTGAAGGATATCTCTTCAACACAAAGTACCTGCTCCCACAACCGGGCAATCTGCAGTTCATACCTGGCTGCCCCTTTGCTGCGGTAGTTGACTGTTTCACCCTTATCCAACAGACCCTGTAGTTTTTGCCGATCAACCTTGCCGTTACTGTTCAACGGGATGTCCTGAATTTGTAGAAATACATGCGGTACCAAATAGGCTGGCAGGTGGGTTAGGCAACGGTGCCGCAAACGTCCCATGACGCCCTCCGAGACTTGAGAAAGCTTCAGCGCTGCAACAAGCAGTTTACGACCGTTTATCTCCCGAACGCCTACAAATGCAAAATCCACGTCGGCATCCTGATTCAACATGGATTCGATTTCCTGTGGCTCGATCCTGACGCCATTGACTTTCAGCTGACCATCCAACCGTCCCAGATATTCTAGATTACCTGCCTGGGTCATCCTGACCAAATCACCGGTAAGGTACATGCGTGAACCGGCATTATTCGAGAACGGATTCGGTACGAACCGATTCGCTGTTTCAATTGGCAAATGTAAATACCCCTCAGCAATGCCGGTTCCTGCCAAGGCCAGTTGTCCAACCTGATTCTCTGCGACCAGGTTCAGGTCATCGTCCACAACATAACTTTGAAGATCCGTTCTCACCCTACCGATACAGTGACTAAGAGCAAGATCGGGCCAAGCATAACCCGTGGCATAAACCACGGATTCGGTGGGTCCATAAAGGTTGAATACCTTTGTGATATTGCTACGCTGTTTAATCAGTTCGACCAACCTGGCATCAACAGCTTCACCAGCCAAATAGACGGTGTCGACGGCAGGACTCAGTTCGTGGCCGTACAAATACTGTTTTAAAACTGAAGGCACTGCAGTAATGGCGAGTTTGGTAGTGCTACGTTCGGGCAGATCACTATAAGATCGGATAAAGCGCACAGTGCCCCCGCAGTAGAGGGATGCAAAAATCTCAAACACGGAAACGTCGAAACTTATCGGAGTTGACGCGTATAAATGCTCAAATACTGCGTCGCTAAACCAGTCCCTGCACCAACTTAGAAAAGACACCAGAGCACGGTGCGAGACGCATACGCCTTTTGGTTCACCTGTTGAACCTGACGTATAAATGGCATATGCCGACAGCCCCGGCAGGGGGGTAACTAAGCGGCTGGTTGCAACGATCTTTTCAGAATTAAGCAAGTCATTGATAAACAAGGGCTTGATCTCCACCTCCTGCAACTTGTCTAATTCATACTGTGAACAGATAACCGCACTGATCTTTGCTTCCCGGCATAGTGTTTTCAACCGCTCTTTCGGAAGGGTATCGTCCAAGGGGACATAACCAGCCCCGGCCTTCAAAATGCCTAACAGCGAGACCACGAAGCCGCTGCTTCTTCGCATACAAAGTCCAAGCATATTTCCTGGTGAAATATCTTTGTCTTGAAGAGCACATGCCACGCGATCGGATTGTTCCTTTAACTGTTGGTAGGTAAGGCGACTGTCGGCATCGACGGCACACTTGTGCGGATGCTTCAGTGCCAAGGCATCCAAATGTGAGGTAATACTCACAAACTCTGTCTGAGTGGGACCTATCGGTTGCTCATGAACTAATACCGGTATGGATCGGGCGATAGGCTGTTGCACCGGTTCGAACTCAGCAATTTGGCCGTTAATCGCTTCGCTTGCGGTTAACAACAAGGTGCGATATCTGCGAGCCAACTCCTCGATTGTCAGCCTGTCAAAGCAGCCCACTTTGAATTCCAAATTAATCACAAACCTGTCGTCGTGGTGAGTGAATCCGACGAGAAGGTCTGACTTCCCTGCCCCCCCACCAAACCAGACCGGTTCAAAGGTGGCGTCCCCAATAATTAAGTGCTGTTGTTGAGCGGTCTGTTTTAGGAACAGAAGTTGGGGCGATGACGCCAGACAGGATTGGTTGCGGGCCACGACATCTTCAAAGACCAGGTGTCGATTGTCTAACGCGAGGCCGATGCTCTTTTTCACCTGCTTTAACAGTTCGCTAAACAGTGTTTGGGGCGACAACAGAGCCCCTATGACCGCTATATTCTGAAATAATCCCATCGCTTCGCCGTCAAGACTTTCGGGAACACAAGAAACGGGCGTGGTTACCTGAATGCGTTGTTCTTTTTTGCTCTGTCGCAACAACACCATGAATACACTTAGAAAGTAAACAAAATCCGTTATTCTTTGCTCAGCTAACACAGTTGTGATGTGTTTACTCTGTTCGGCTGACAGATTGACGGTGATTGAATCTGTCTCAGTGTTTAAAGGCTGTGGCTGTTTCTTGTAGGGCAGCGGTACGGGTATCAGCGCCTCACCAAGTTGTTGCCGGTAATGCTTCAGGGCATCGCTGTAGGCTGGGGAGTTTTCGGCAGCCTTCTGTTTCATCACATATTCTTGATAAGTGAATTGCGGACTCCTCTCACCTTCCTTATATCCTGTAAAGCAAGTCCTTAGCTGACGCGTAAATGATGCTGCTGAAAATTCGTCGATGATCAAATGGTGAAAAACAATTAGCAACGCACCGCTGGTTTCACTCAGCTGAAAGTAATCAGCCCGGCATAAAGGTGCAGCCGCCAAATCAAATGGCTCAAACACTATGGCTAGCCTCGAGATTTCGGTCAGTTTCTCCTCATCACTCAGTGCATCCGGCCCTTTGTCAAAGGGTTTGCGCCAGTCATGCTGGGTTAAAGGAAGCTGGCAGCCAGCTTTGAATTGGCTGGTCAGTTCCCCATATTGAAAGTGGAATGATTGACAAAACACATCATTTTGTTCCGCCACACGCTGAATTGCACACGCCAGTTGAGATTCATCGAACTGTCCTTTCACGTACCAAAGCATTGGAACATTGTATGCGGACAGATCGGGAGAATAGCGTTCCCCCAACCAAATCCGTTTTTGCGCACTTGATACCGGATGAAATTGCTCTGCGCAGGCTTGGAGCTCAGTGATTAGGTCAACTTTAACCTTTTTCACCTGCTCCCGCAATGGCGCAGAAAAGGTGTTGGGTGGCGCAAGAAAACGCAATGTATCATGCTCCACCCACAACTTAATCCCAAGTGCATTAAGTTTAACCAACAACTTCTTAGCGTTAGATCTCTCCAACTTCCATTTCTCCGACGCTTTCAGGCTGATGGTCGTTTTTATTACTTAACGCGGCGTCTAATTTAGCCGCCACGCTGGCGACTGTGGTGAGATCATTAAACACATCGCCGAGGGAAATGCTGACGCTGTATACCTTGCGAATCTGGGCCATGAACTTCATCGCCGCCAACGATTCACCGCCAAGTTCGAAGAAGTCGTCATTCGCACCAATCCGTTCAATCTGCAATACACTGCTCCAGATTCCAGCAACGACATTTTCAGTCTCTGTCCTGGGTGCTACAAACGTTGAAGAGCGCTCGAGCAGAAAACGGCCCGGATTGGGCAGGTGTTCATAATCAAGTTTACCGCTGCTTGTCAGCGGCAGTTGGTTGATCACCATAATAACCGAAGGTACCATGTATTTAGGCAGGATACGTTTCACATATTCTTTAAGTTCCATGGTATCTACTTCGTGCGCAATTTCTTCTGCAGGCAATACATAGGTGCACAAATACTTGTGACCCAGCTTAGATTCGCTCGCCACTGCAATACATTTCTGCACATCCTTGTGTTCACCTAATACTGCCTCAACTTCGCTAAGTTCGACCCGGAATCCTTGAATTTTGACCAATCGATCCACACGCCCGACAAATTCAATGTTGCCGTCTTGATCAAACCGAGCAACGTCACCCGTCTTGTATAGACGGCTTTGTCCTTGATCGAATGGGTTGGTAACAAATTTCTCTGCGTTTAGCTCCGGCTGGTTTAAGTAACCTGCAGCGACACCTTTTCCGCCAATGTACAATTCACCCTGCACTCCGATCGGTACAGGCACCATTTTGTTGTCCAGTATGTACACCTGGGAACCGGGGACGGGTTTACCAATCGGTACCGTGGCTTTGTCGATATTGCCCGCGACATGGTACACAGTAGACCAAACTGTCGCTTCCGTGGGGCCGTATTCATTGTATACCTCTGCCTGTAACTCTGTCGAAAGTCGGCGATTGAGTTCTCTCGGCAAACTTTCTCCGGCTGAAATGACCCTGTTCAGACTGCCAACCCGGCTAAGTTGCTCGTCGATGAGCGTTGACAACAGTGACGGAACAGACAGAAGGCAACTTGCCTGATGCGCCTGCATGAATTCAATCAGCAATGTCGGATCTTTCACGGCTTCGTCACTTGCAACCAACAACGTCGCACCGCTGAACAATGCGCCAAACATCACAGCGACAGAGCTATCGAAAGCAACAGACGCAACCAGCAAATGCCTCTCTGTGGATTGAAGGTCATAGTAATCCAGTCGTGCCTGTGTTGAAGCTGCTAGGTTGCCGTGGTTGACAATAACACCCTTAGGTTTGCCCATAGAGCCAGAAGTATAAATGACATAAGCTGGAGAATCGGCAGAGATAGACACTGCAGGTGCGTCATTTTGCGTTGCCATCAGAGCAGGTTTGAGTTCACTCAGATTAATCTGCTCTAAATCACTGTCCACAAAACGCATGTAGTTTTTATCATCACAAATCAGCGGGCAACCCAGCTCCTCGATCATCGATAGAATGCGCGCGTCAGGGTACTCGGGGTTAATAGGTACATAAGCCTTACCGGCCTTCATAACGGCCAAGATTGCTGCAACAAGATCGGCCGAACGATTCAGGCAAATAGCAACAAACCGGCTTTGTGTATCGGTATTTTCGACCAGGTGACCGGCCAATCCGTTGACGTAATTGCCAAATGCACCATAAGAAAGACTTGTGTTGACGTCTATCACCGCAGCTTGGTTAGGTGAACCAGTAATAAAGGTGTCAATACGCTTTAATACGGTATCTGCTTCATCGACTTGCTCTCCTTTGCTCCAGACATTGCGTAAGGTGTTTTCCATTTCGGTGGGCAGGAAACTTCTGTCGTCATAGTTGGCATAAGGATCGGCAACCATCGCTTTCAAGACATCAACGTAGAACTGGCCTGCTACGCGCATGATGTCATCACGGTATTGCAATGCATCGTACTCAATTCGAATACAGATATCCTTTACAAACGGGGTCAAGAATGCGTTCACACAGAATGGGAAAGTAGACTCGGCGTAAACCTTAATATCATTCAGGACGGCATTGTCCCACCGTGCCAACCCATCAGTAATGTGATAGTGGTTGAAAAAGAACAGTGTTTCGGCCAACGGTTCGCTACCGTTCTGACGTTTCAATTCCGCCATTGGATAACGACGGTAAGGCAACAGCTCGTTTTCGGTTTTTAGGGTGTCTTTGATCAAGTCAACCCAGCAACCGCCTGGTAACTTCTGACGGAATGCGAGACTGTTTACAAACAAGCCAACAACAGCATGCCCGTCACGGTTTTCTGGCCGACCATTGCCCACCGTATAAGTCATGACATCATCGTGGCCGCCCATTAGGCTCATCACTTTCAAGTGTGCTGCAAGTAAGACTGTTTTCAAAGGTACAGCCAGATCTACCGACAGTTTCTTGACCGCATCAGACAACTCTTTGCTGAAGTACGGCTCGAACTTAATGATATCACGTTCACCCTTGTCAGCTTTGAGCTTGTTGATGTTGGGCATCTTCATCACATTGACGTCAGCGATCCTGTCCAGCCAAAAATCCCGGAATTTTTCATTCTTCAACGCCTGGTGTTCTAGGTAAATCGAGTCCCTGAATGAAGAGTCAGGCAATCTGAACTCCATGGGCACCTGGTTGACCGCTGACAAGTAACGGTTCATCAATTCGGTCATCATCATTGCATCGCTCCAGCCATCGATGATTTCATGGTGGAAGCTGTAACTCAATTGACAATGTTCATCTGAAAAGTGATGTAACATGAAGCGAATCAATGGATACTCTTCAATCTCAAAGCCACGTATTTTCTCGGCCTCCATCCATTCGTCGACGTAATCCTGGTGAGTATCAGAAGCAATTCCCCGTAAATCCTGATAGCCAAGCGGTGAGCCGCCTTCTTTGTGCACCAACTGAGTGGGGCCACTAAAGGTCGAGAGATCAAATGACGTTCTCAACAGAGGATGTTGTTGAACCAGGTCACCCACTGCTTTGTGCATGAGAGCCACATCGATTGGCATGTTGATGTTGTAAGAGCAAATCGCATGATATACAGCCGATTTAGGTGCGAAGTCTCGGTGATAAATCATCCCCTCCTGTAGCAGGTTCAGCGGATAAGCATCATCGATGTCAGCTGGTAGTAGCGCCTTGTCTTCTTCACTCAACAGCTCAAATGGCTGGGTTTTGTATAGATCGACATGTTCCTGGGTTTCGCTCACGGCTGTAGCCAGCTGGCGGATGGTGGGGTTTTCATGCAACAAGTGCAGGGCAAAGCGCAACCCCCGCGCTTCTGCCAACGCGGTTACCTGAACACTTCTTACCGAATCTCCGCCCAGTTCGAAGTAGTTTTCATCGATACCGATTTCATCGACTTCGAATACTTTCTTCCAAACCACTGCCAGGATGTCTTCAACTTGGTTACGCGGAGCAACGTAAGGTACCTGATGTCCACTGTCTCCGACAAACATCTTGGCAAGTGCTTGTCTGTCTAACTTGCCGGTTTCCGTCTTGGGCAGTGATTTCAGCTCCACCAAAGAATAAGGCATCATGTATGCTGGCAGCAGGGCTTCCAGTTGTTCGAACAAATGTCGATTGTCAACCAGTGAATTACCCTCGACCTGATAATAGCCGACAATGTTGCGGCCGGATTTTAAATTCCCAAGCACCACTGCAACACTGCTAATACCTTGACAACCGCTTAGTACGCGCTCTATCTCTTCTAATTCAATTCGGTATCCGCGCAGGTTGACCTGACTGTCACTCCTGCCAACAAACTCAAATGTACCGTCGGCTCGCATCCGTCCCAGATCACCTGTACGGTAGGCTCGTTGGTTATTGATGTGGATAAATTTCTCAGCATTCTTTTCTTCAGCATTCACATAACCGGGTGTAACACCCACACTTGAGATGCAGATTTCACCAATAGAGCCTATGGGTAGTTCAGTTCCATTATCATCCACCACGAACATATTGGTGTTTTGAATGGGCTTTCCGATCGAAACATTGGATGTCGTTAACACTTGCCCACAACGGTGGTAGCTACAACCAACAGTCGCCTCAGTCGGTCCATACTCATTGAATATCGACGCATGGGGGAATGTTTCTTTCAAACGGAATACCAGCTTGGAGGTAAGTGTTTCCCCTCCGAGAACCAGTGTGTGAGGATGGGGATATTGTGTCCCCCTGGCGTGAAGCTCTTCTACCAACGCAATAGCATGTGAAGGTGTCATCTTGACGATCATGGCTGCATCAGCTGAAGCAAGGTTGGCGACGAGACTGGTAATACCCTCGCTTTCGGTGGCAATGATCACTTTCGAGGCTGTGACCAGTGGCAGCAAATAGCTGGTTACAGACAGGTCAAATGCCACCGACGTGTGCCATACTGCATCACAGCGGTTTTCTACCTGATATTCTTGCTTAGCCCAGCTGAGATAGTTTGCCAGCGCTTGATGGGAAACCTGAACACCTGCAGGCACCCCTGTTGAGCCAGAGGTAAAAAGCACAAAGGCTGGTTCGGCCTGGTTGTGAACGTCAAACTTGGTACCACTTTTCACCGGAATGTCGATGAGTTCTTTGATACTGACTCTAGGACAACCCAAGTCTGAGTACACCTTGACATCGGTAACAGCTAGTAAACATCCTGCGTCTTCAAGCATTCGACTGACCCGGCGCACCGGCGTGTTAGGGGCAACCGGTACTGCTGTTGCACCCAGCCCCCACACAGCAAGGGTCGTCGCGATAAAGTCCAATGAACGGGGAATACGAATCGCTACTTTATGTGCTGTCTTGACCCCCTTTTCGGCCAACCCAGCTTTGATGTGATCCGCGCGTACCCATAATTGAGCATAAGAAACCCTTTGACCAGCCACTTCAATGGCCACTTCATCCGGTTCATTTTGTGCAGTTTGAGCGACAATATCCAAAACTGTTGGAAGTGTCTCACCTACAGCGACAGATGAATTGAAGCTGGCCAGTAGTGCTTTTTCCTGTTGACCCATGACTTCGAAATCGTCCAAGGACAGCACTTCATCCCCTAAAAACTGGTTGAGGATAATCAGGAAACGCTCTTCAAACAGACTGATTTCTTCTTCCAGAAACGCCCCATTGGCGGACAGCGTTAAACGGATGTCGTCGTTCGAATGGTCCGTCAAGAGTTTTAACTTGTAGGGCGACTCCGCCCACCCCTGAGTCTCCATTCGGTATCCAAGTGCATCATTCACCAATACCAAATCCGTACTTTCGAATACATACGCCAGTCCACATGCGTCGAATCCCTTATCAGCACAGGCGTCGAACAAGTGGCTTGCACTGTAGGAATCCTGGTTTTCGTAAGCATCTGCGACGCGCTGGGCGACAAGATCTACGAGTGAACCAGCAGTTTCTCCAGCCAGTCTGACTTGGACAGGTATGGTTTTCTCAAACAAACCAATCGTATTGCCAATTCCTTCGCGCAGCCGGCTGGGTGTGACGCATCCGAGAATGACGGTGTCCTGTTGCAGTGAATTAGCGAGCATGAAGCTCCAGGCGGCAATGACAGTCGCTTCCACTTTGGCACTATTGCATTTATACAAACTCAGCAGTTGGTCTTTCACCTGTGGTTCCAATTGAATCGCCTTCCGGCTGGAACCATTGGTCCCCGAATAGAGAACGAATTCGTCAACTGATACTACTGAATTTGACAGACAGGAATTCGCCAATACCGTCTCCAGACGACTGTCTTGTGCACCGGTACTGTTGAGTATCTCGTTCTGCCAGTATGCATAGTCGCCATACTGAACAATACTCTGTACCATTAGTTCACCGTGGTAAAACAGCATCATCTGCTCTACCATGATCTTCAGAGATGCCTTGTCACCAAACATCGCTGGCAAGGTAATCTCGATTTTCTCACCTTTCTCGTGAGGCAAAACGTTAATGACTACGGTCGCTTTGGGTTCCAATTCTTCACCCAACAACAGTGTATTTTGACCATCAATCAGGAATTGCAGTGCGCCGACTCCTACGCTTTGCACAGGCACTGTCATGCCTTCCATCGAGACCAGTGTTGTCCGCAACACTTCCTGCGTTTCCACCAATTGCTTCACTGCAGCAATGAGCTTTTCCCGATCTAAAGGCTTACTCAAGTAAAGAGTGGCCTGACTGGGAGGTAACGGAATACCGGATTGCTTTTCCAAATTCAAAAATGAGAATTGTTGGGGAGCGAGTTGGTGCAGATTTGCAGCTTTAGTTTCCATTTGTAGGCTATTTCCTTGGGTAATCTTTTAAATGAGATTTTATCAACTATGAGTGTTCGGTTCAGTCATGATCACAAAGACCTCTCTTTTACCTTCGAAAGCATTTCTACCATGGGCCATTAACATATTGTCTATCACCAGTACATCCCCCCTTTTCATTGGGAGACTGTAGCTGCAGGCTTGGAAAGCACTGCGTATTCGGGCTACGGCACTGTCATCGATCGCTTTAGATTCAAACGTCACCTGATACGGAAGAGCCGCGGCCATATTGCGGGCTGAGTCTGGGTCATGACCTAGCGCTGAAGCAATCGAGGAAGAATGAAAAAAATGTGCATGATTAAACCACACCTGCTCTTTGGTGTTTGGATGCTCGCTCAGCCACTTTCCAGTCCTAAGGGTCAACAAATTGCCGTCCTTCCATTCCCAGTTATAGCCTTTCAGACTCAATTTCGCTTCTAGTTCAGGTACAGAATTGACGTCGAATGCCACTTGCCATTCGTACCCCAACTCAGCAGAAAATGTACGGTGGTAATGCACCGCAGAGTGTTGGCATTCTGCGACCAGCCAGCTCGGCAGGGTTGCTAATACTTTGCGAGTGTCGGCTAAAAGGGTTTCCCCGCCCTGTTCCGCAGGTCGCTTACACCAAAACAAGACTTTGTTTGGCCAAACATGTGCATAGGAATTCTCACAGTGTAAGTCAATTTTCAGACGGCTAGGGTATTCCGTAGACGTGTAAACATGCTGCACGTCTTTGAGCGAAGCACGGGGGGTAGATTTTTCATCATAGGGGATGGATTCCGGCGAGATACTGTCAGATATTCTTTTGAAATCTTCTGCGGCTTCAACTCCAGAAGCACGCAACAGTATCGCGCCAAACTCACAAAGCAATGCGTTGAATTCGCTCCGGTATTTATGTAAGAAAAACGCAACATCAACCCCTCGCACACGCGGTTGAATGATAAGCGGCGCGGAGTTTTCCATTGGTAAAACGTGGTGAAAACACTGCTTAAACCATGCTTCACTTAACATCACTGTTCCCTATAATTCCTTGAGTTTTTGAGACGCTCAACATGTATGTAACTGTTAACTTTATAAAAACATGTCAGCCTTTGGTACTTCGTCGCTCGACATCTCCACACTGCCATCGCTCAAACGTACCATGGTACAGTTGGTCTGAGCCAGATATCGAGCAACTTTTTTCCCCATATAATCATTCGGTTCAAACCTGATCCCCTGCGCTGTCTGTTGAATCACCTTAAGGTGGTTCTGTTCCATGAACTCCCCGACTCTCGACTCGATAGTCGAGGATTTTGTACGCAACCTTTCCTTGTCTGCTTCGGATAACTGAGGATGGAAAATATCAACGATCAACACAATTCTGGGCGTTTCCCCGTAATGCCATACCTCGTGTTCATAGGAATCGTCTATGACCAAACATTGGCCTTCAGTCCAGGTTACATATTCCTCTTTGACACGCATGACCACGTCATTTGGTATGGAAATGCCCATATGAACACGCAAGCGACCATTCGTGTGGCCACAATGGGGAACAATGTGGGTCTGAGGATCGAGCATAGACAGCATGATCACGCCAGCTTCCTTGACCTCTAAAGGCAACGCATCAAGCACACTACTGGTTTTGGGGAGTAATTCACAACTTTTCTTCGAACGTGTACCGGCCTCAAAAAACACAATTTCCTGCCAGCGACCAGCGTCAATTAAAGGTTCTTCCACATCGCAAAATGCCTGCTGTCGAGCCTTGTTTTGCAACGCGACGACCTCCTCTCGAATGATATCGAAATGCGATTCAAGAAATTCAACGATAGGGAAATCTTGGCTGTTATGAACAGGCGTGCTATCCAATCCTTCGATCAGATTTATCGGCCTTTGCATAAGGTCGAAGAAGAAACCTTGCTCCACAGCCTTTGTGAGGATTTCTTTGGCTTCCTGATGAAATCCTTGTGCTTTTAAAGCATCAAACAGGCGGACATAGTTTCCTCTAATTTTGTCTAACCGGGTAATTTGTTGACCAACTACTTCCATATTAACCTAGCTCCATCTTACACAGGTAATGCCAATGAATTTCTTTGTCTGCATGACATTGTATATGTATATGCTTGGCACCAGACCAACGCGAACCCCCTGCTCATATTGAAAACTCTTCCCATCATGGTCAAGCCAACACACCCAGTACAAACACGCTGGACAGCCTCCAACAGTTTTCAGTGCACAATCAGCCAATAAAACCCATAACCGAACAAACCAAAAAAATGTTAGTTATCAATCTATCTGGGTTTCAGGGTGGAGCAATTATACTTTTTATTATTCTATTAATTTACAATTACGAAAATTAGTTTAAATGAAAAATTAACAAAAAAAAACATTTTTCAGTACATTAAAGGAAACTCAACAACCACCGACTAAAGTTGGTCGGTTAGTGATTAACGGACTGAAAGTCCGGATACGCATCGGCTGAACGATGCGTCAATTGTCCATTCTGAAGTTATCATCCGGGTTTGGTTCAAAATGATGTGCCAGATAAGCCTTTATCATCTCTTCCGTTAACTGGCCCACCGTCGCACAAAAATAAAATGTTGGCCCTAAATAACTTTTCAAAATAATAGATCACTTGGAGGGAACTCAGTCCGATTTTTGCGATCTGATCAATTGCCAAAAATCCCAAACCTCAACACGGACTGAGTGATGCCTATCATAGCACCCATACCTCAAAATGAATGCTAGAAAATGAGAAAACTTATCCATAAAACCCGTGATAAGAACTATTCCCGTCGATTGACGGCGTTATTGATGCTCAATGAGGGATTGACAGTGACTTATGTCGCCAAAACCCTTCATGCCGCACGCTCTTCCATCAATCGTTGGGTTGAATGGTTTACATTATATGGACTCGAAGGGCTCAAAAGTTTACCGGCTGGCCGACCTGCTGTCTGGGATCTCACCCCTCTCTATAGCCTGTTGCTTTTCTTATTACAGCAATCTCCCCAAGAATTCGGCTATCTTCGCTCTCGCTGGAGCCTTGAGCTTATGACGCATACTCTTAATGAATTACTCAACCTCTCCCTGACACAAAGTGTCCTCTATCGTTATTTTGCTCAGGTGGGGATTGTCTGGCGCAGAGCGGCGCCCACGGTAAAGCAACCTGATCCTGAACATGAGGAGAAAATGGCAAAGATCGCAGAAGCCAAAGCGAATATTTCGGAAAAACATCCCGTTTTCTATGAAGATGAGGTGGATATTGATTTCAACCCGAAAATCGGCGCAGACTGGTGTTTCAAAGGACAACAAAAACGGGTTATCACCCCGGGAAAAAATGAAAAACATTACCTTGCGGGTTGCCTCAATGCTCAGACAGAGCAAGTCACCTATGTTAAAGGAATAAAAAAGAACTCTGATTTATTTATCAAAATGTTAGATGAACTGAATCATCAATATCCCCATGCGGAAACTCTCACATTAATCTTAGATAACTACGGTATTCATAAAAGTCAGAAGGTAAAGGAGTGGCTGGCACGACATCCCAATTTACCCTGTTGTTTTTACCCGTCTATTCACCGTGGCTAAATAAAATAGAACGGTTATGGCAATCGCTCCATGAGACAATAACGCGAAATCACTGTTGTCAATTTATGTGGCAGTTGCTTAATTATGTTGATGCCTTTTTGGCATCGTTTTCATCACAGCAAAAGCCAGGAAGACAAAAAATGAGTGTAGCACTATTATGAAATAATGAAATGGACAGTGCGCTGGGCAAAGCTGCACTATTCTTGCGGGTGAAAGTCCCGTCGTAGAAAGGGAGTTAGCCAGACCACTACGTAGCGAGTCTTGCGTTTCCGGCGGTAACAAAGGAGA